>DASTFP010000001.1:0-4170 GCA_035719865.1 Terrimicrobiaceae bacterium
CTGCCCCCGGCCCAGCTTGCGGAGCTGGGAAAGATCCTTCGGACCGGCATAGATCTCGAAGGACTCCTCGAGCGTCTGCCCGGGCGCGAGGCTAAAGCCCGGCATGCCAAGGCCGCCTTGAATCCCGTAGACGGGCACATCATTAAGCTTTCGCGTGTCGAACCGTGTCGCCCAGGCAGAGGAGCCCTTGTCTTTGGCGGCCGTCACGATCGTACAGAAATACTGGCTCGCGACGCCCGTCCACAAGACGTCCTTTCTTTCCTCCTGATAGAGGTTGCGCGCTTCGCGCGTCTGGATACCCACTAGGGGAATCGTGCTGGCATTAAACCAGTTCACGTCGATGCTCTCAAACTTGCCTTCGTGGTTCCAATCGAACTTCGTATACATCGGCCAGTCGTTGGGATGGATTGGGGCCGCCCCCCCGGTGCTTACGAAGTAACCTTTGCGCTCCAGGTCCGCGCTGCCTGTATTCCGGAACGAGAGATCCATGCGAACGACATACAGGCCGTCCTCGCTTCCGCTCTGTGGCAGCGAGAACCGCTTGGTAATTTCCAATCCGTCGGGATCCTTTCGGTTAAAGATCGCCTCACCCTTGCCGGCGTTCGTCTGCATTGTAAAGCCGCCCCAAGCCTCGCCGGGAACCCCTCCCACCGCACCGATTGGCATCGTGCGGCTGCCGTTGAGAAATACTGCCTGCTTGTTCTCTCCAAAGTGCAGCAAAAGGATCGCCCGCTCGATACCGCCCGTGTCATTGCTGAAAACGTATTCCGCACTGGGGCTGTAAAGGCTCTGATTCTGGGCGACGACGACCGGTTCCTGGTGAGCCGGCGCAGGCGTTGCTGAAGGAGTCGCCGAGGGGGCGGGGGCCGTGCTCGCAGCCTCCTTCTGAGTGGGAACCGGAACCTTCCGGCTGTAGGTCTTGACGTAATACCACTGCCAGGCCGCAAGCCCGATAATGGAAAGAACAACTGCTATCCAAGCTTTGCGGTCCATGGCCTTATTTGCGGGGATTTGGCGCTTCCGGCACCGGATCGTATCCGCAGCCGCCCCACGGATGGCAACGCGCCAACCGCCTGAGGCCCAGGACCAGTCCATACGCAGCGCCATGCCGCCGCACCGCCTCCAGGCAGTACTGTGAGCAACTTGGCTCGAACCGGCATCCGCATGCTCCCCCGCACAAAGCCCGCAGGAAGGGAGAAACCGTCCATTGGTAAATGCGGATGAGGAAAATCAAGAGGGCGCTCATCATAGCTGCAAGCTTCGAGGGAGTAATAACGACTGGCTGCAGTCATTCTCATGCCGTTGGTCCTCGCGTGCTGTGACATTCATCGGGAGCCGGACAAAATAGGAAGCCGCCGGGCGAGAATCAACCATTCCTCTCGCAATTCCGAAAAACTTGCGCCCGCCGCAGCCGGTTTGGCGACAACGACTACCAGCCAACCGGGGGCCAGCGTTGCCCGATGCAGCCGGCAAATTTCGCGCAACCTCCGCCGTATACGATTACGAATTACCGCCCCGCCCACCCGTCTCGAAGTGATGAGGCCAAATCGCGACCCACCACCGGCAGGATCCTTCGCGGCGCTTAAACGCAAAAGCCGCCCTTGAACAGAGCGGCCCTCGGAGCGCACCAAAGCAAACTCCCGGCTCAACCGGATGCGTGCCCGACGCGGGAACCGGATCCTTTCAGGCCTCGGTATGCCGGGCGTAGGGAATTTCGACACCCTTTGGCAGCAAGCGTTTCCGGCCGCGCTGACGGCGGCGGCTGAGAATGGCGCGCCCGCCCTTGGTCTTCATCCGTGCGCGAAAACCAAACTGTCGTTTGCGCGTCCGCTTGCTTGGTTGGTAAGTGCGTTTCATAGGGCGTTAAAAAATGGGAGCGCACTAGGATACGTCTTTGTCTCCCACCGTCAAGAAAGGCAGCAGAGAGAAGCGCTTCTCTCAACTCTCAACTCTCAACTCTCCGGCCGCTCACTGCCGCAAGAGCTCCACGCTTCGGCAGAGTTCCACGAAATCGTTCCAGCGAAGCTCCAGATACGGATCGGTTTCCTTCACCGCCTGCACGGTAAGCTCGGCGATCTTTGCTTCGGCGCGCTTGATATGACGGCTCACCCGGCTTTCGTGCCACTTCCAGAGACTCGCGATCTCCCGTTGAGTAACGCCATGCACGTGAACAAGCTGAAGCAAGATCAGTTCCTCGACATCGCAGGCAGCGAACGCTCGCCGCAATGCGGGTCCAAGAATTTCGATAACTGACGAATCCGGTTGTGAGGATCCGGGTCTCCCCGGGGGCTGAGAGCTTTCAGCGTCATATGCGAGATGTTGCATGGCGCGCGCATGCTGTGCTTCGCGCCGCTTGAGCGAGATCCATCGATTCACCGAGATCGCCGTCAACCACGATTTCAATGCGGACTTTCCGTTGAAAACATGAAAAAGGGGTCGCGCACCCATCAGGCAATCTCCCCAGAGTTGGGCCAGGATTTCGTCAATCTCGTCTTTGGACGCCCCATAGGATGCCAGCACCTTGCTCAGAAAGGGCGTAAGGCTCCTTTTTAGCTCGCGAATGGCCTCCTCGTTCCCTTCGAGGCATTGTTGCACCATGTCGAGATCAGCTAGGACCGGTGCCTCTTCACTCCTCATTGCGCTCATCTATTGAAATGCTTGGACCCAAACACAAGGCAAAACACGATATTTCTTATGGGGCAGTGACAATTTCTTTACAAATCGAGACCATCGAAGCGTAATGGGTTATATGCTAGCCGATTTTAAGGTACTCTTCAGATTCCTCGAGCTCACCGAAGGCGAGGTGCAGGGCCGTCAGGCAGCAAGCCCTCCTCCGCATGTCGAGAAGATGCTTCGCGGTTTGCTTTCAGGCGATCTCGACGCGCCAAAGCGCAAGCAGCTTTGTGAGTTGCTGCGCGACCAACCGCGGTGGCTGGCGTGGTTCGCCGAGCAGATCAAGAACCGACGCAAACCCTCAGGTGGTTTGACTGAAGTGACGTCGAGTCCCTGAAGCCTCCCTGGCGCCCATCATCCCCTCTCCCGCTACTCTGCGCAACAGAGATTTCGCCAACAGCGGATCAAGCCCCGGATAAACGGAAAGCAGTCGGGCAAGCATTCCCGATAGCCACGCCGCGGCAAAGCTGCTTCCAGTCATCACACGATGGCCGCCCTGCTTCCAGGCGACTCGCACCTCGGCCGCAGGAGCTGCAAATTCCACCATGCGTCCGGCCAGATGGCGTAACCCTCCTCGATTCGTCAAGGCGCAATCAACGCCCAGAACGCTGGAAAGATGGGCTGGCCATTCCGAGACCTCCGGGCTTCCGGAAGCCGCGACTACATGCACACCAGAGAGTAATGCGCAGTCTGCCCAATCCTTGTAGATCGGAAGATGCCCCGAAATACCGCAGGCAAAGCTGCAGTTCAGAACGCGATAGCCGAGCGAGATGGCTCTCCGCGCCGCCACGGAAACCTGTGCCGTCCGTGCGCTCAAACTCGAGCCAAACACACGGAAGCTCCCAATTTCGGCCTTCGGCGCAAGCTGCCAGATGATTCCAGCAACTGCGGTCCCATGGCCGTAGAGGTCCTCACCCTTTCCCGGCCGTATTTGACCGTCCGCTTCGGTTACGACGTCATCATGAAGACGCCGACCTGAAAAGATGGGGTGAGAAGCTTCGATGCCGGAGTCGAGCACAGCGACTCGGACGCCGTGACCGTCGCCCCGCTCTATCGCTTCCGCTGCCTGTGCCGGGCTGATCCACGCGCTCATGCCGCTTCAACAAGCCTTTCCACCTCGCGAACGGCGTCTGTCACCACCGCAAGGTCCGCCACGGAGAACGGCGGCGGCTCCGGGGCGGCGGAATCCACCGGCTTCAACCGCACGCAGGACACCCCACCATGAATAGCGTCACCGAACCGGAGAGGGACGGCAATCATCGCACAGGTCAGCACACCGAGTCGTCGGTCGAGCGTGGGGTCCTGCTGGGCATTTTGGTAGACCGAGTTCTCGCAGAGCCCTTGCTCGGTGACACAAATCAGGCTCATTATCCCCACCGTCAATGGCTGGCGATGAATGCCTACGAACCGCTCACCGTAGGGCCCTGAACTCCACACCGGCACGAGAGCCTCCTGATTCTCGTCCAGCAGCCAGATCGTTCCCTCGTTCGCCCCGAC
>DASTFP010000002.1:0-22790 GCA_035719865.1 Terrimicrobiaceae bacterium
AAGGGTTCGTCGAGCAAGAGCATCTTCGGAGCGAGAGCAAACGCGCGGGCAATCCCAACGCGCTGTCGCATGCCCTGGGAAAGCTCGGACGGAAGCTTATGCATTGATTCGCCCAAACCCACCAGCGTGAGATAGTACTCGGCGATAAGGGTCCGCTCGCGAGCTTCCGCCGTATAGAATACCTGATCAACACCGAGCATCACGTTGTCGAACGCGCTCATCCAGGGAAGCAGCGATGGCGCCTGGAAGACAACGCCGCGATCGGGTCCCGGCCCCTTGAGTTCCTTGCCCGCGAGAATGATACCTCCGGACGTGACTTCGCTAAGGCCAGCCACCATCATGAGAATCGTGGATTTTCCGCAACCCGAATGACCGATAACTGTCACAAACTCCCCTTTCCTGAACTTGAAGCTCACATCCTCGACGATCACAGCTTCACCCTTCGGAGACGGGTAAGACTTCGTCAGATTCCACAGCTCCAAATAGGCCTGATCGCTCATACCGTGACCTCCACGGTCTCTCGCCTCTGTTCGCTACGACGGCGGGGTCGGCGTTTGGTGCCGATCAGCGAGCGCGGTTCGTTGAGGTCCTCCGGCAACAAATCCGGCAGGACGAGCCTTTTGCTTACTGCGACTTGGCGTTTGTCGGTCGCCATGAGCAAATAGTCGATGACCTCGTTGCGCGTCTGCTTGAAATCGTAGCTCTCATTGATCAGCGTGCGGGAACGAGGACGCGGGATCGTTACCGGAATGGAAGGGCCAAGCGTCGCGCGGGGACCGGCGGTGAGCGGTATGACACGGTCCGCGAGGAGAATGGCTTCGTCGGGATCATTAGTTATGAGGATCACTGTTTTCCTGTCTTCCTGGCAGATGCGGTTGATCTCATCCTGCAGATTGGCCCGGGTGAGCGCATCGAGGGCGCTTAGCGGTTCATCCAGCAAAAGGATATCCGGATTGAGAGCGAGAGCGCGCGCGACCGATACCCTCTGCCGCATTCCCCCCGAGAGTTCACTCGGCACTTTGCCGCGCGCAGGTGTCAAGTTCACCGTGGCGATCTGCTTGTCGATGTGCTCGCGGCGCTGCACCGGCGTCCATTGGGGAAACACCTGATCCACGGCCAGCGCAATGTTTTCGTAAACCGTGAGCCATGGCAGAAGGGAGTAGTTCTGAAATACTATGCCGCGGTCCGGACCCGGCCCCCTCATTTCCCTGCCCCCGAGCTCAATGGAACCGGAATCCGGCTTAATCAGTCCCGCCAGCAACGACATGAGCGTCGTCTTGCCCGCGCCCGAGTAACCGACTATCGCAACAAACTCCCCTCGCTCAATTTCGAGCGTAATGTCTTCGAGAACCTCGGTTCGCCTCAGCTTCGGTCCGAAACCCTTTGAGACGTTCTTTACTTGGAGAAGTGCCATGCTTCAGGCCGTCTTGAATTGTGCCTCAACTATGCTCATCAAGCGGTCGAGGAGAAATCCGACTATCCCGATGGTAAGAATGCACAGAATAATGTGTGAATAACTGAGCGCGTTGTACTGCTGCCACAGAAAGCCTCCCACCCCCGGCTTGCCTGTGAGCATTTCAGCGGCAACGATGACGAGCCACGCGATTCCGAGCGAAAGCCGGAAGCCGGTGAACATATAGGGCAACGTGGCCGGCAGGAGCACTTTAAACAGCGTCTTTGTCTTCGATAACTTGAGAACTTTCGCAACGTTCAAATAGTCCTGTGGAATGGCGCGAACGCCCACTGCCGTGTTGAGAACGGTGGGCCACATTGAGCAAACCGCAATTGTGAAGATCGCCGCAAAGTCCGACGCCGAATAAGTCAGACCGAGCCCCGGGATTGTAAGTTTGGCGCCCAGGAAGAGAACCATTCCAAGCGGCAGCCATGCGAGAGGCGAGACCGGACGAAGGACTTGAAAGATCGGGTCGAACATCTTTGAGAAGGTCTTTGACAAGCCCAGAAAGAACCCAATTGGCGTTCCGACCAGCAGGGCTAGGAAATAGCCCTGCGCCACGAGTTTCAGCGAAAGCCACGTAAAGCTTAGAATTCCTTGATCCAGTTCACCCCGTTTGGCGAAGGGCTGAAGGATGTAGGGTTTGCTCTTGTTCCAGGTTTCGGCCGGCGACGGCAGGTCAGCCGAGACCCCGACGCGTTGAACCTTGGTCACTTTGTCTCCAAACTCATCGGTAGTCTCCCGCCTCACTTCTTTTCCGGCGATGAGGCTCCAGATCAGCACGCAGAACACCACGCCGATCGTGGGGAGGATCAACCAATCGATCTTCTTGAGCAGGTTTTCATTCATAGGTTCTAAGCGTTGACCGTTTTTCGAAGGCTGGTGATCTCGAAGTCTGCCGCGTATTTCTCGGGCTCGGCCGGATCGAACACCTTTCCGTCCAGGAGCTTCTCAGTCGCAAAATTTGTTCGGCCTTGCGGCGCAACGCCCAGTTCACTCATGGCAGACTCGTAGAGGTCGGGACGCATCACCCGGGCGGCGACGCCAAGATAATCAGGGGCAGAGGGAAGCATCATCCAGCGACGGAACTGCGAGAGCCACCAGACAGCAAACTTGGGCTGGGGGTAGTTGCATTCCCTGCGAGAAAAATTGAGACCGAGAAGGCTATCGGCCAGGCGCCCGTTTCCGCAATCGACCCTGGGACCGAGGCGCGAACCGATCAATTTCGCCGGACAATTGAGATAGGAAGGCTCGGCCAGAATTGCCGCGAGTTCCTCGTGATTGGTGTCCTCATCGCACCAGATGCTGGTCTCGTGGAGCGCTTTCAAGACGGCCTTCACCGAGTTTGGGTTCGCCTCGGCGAACTCCTCGGCAAATGCGAGCACCTTCTCCGGGTGATCCGGCCAGATTTCCTCGCTGAGGATCGCGGTGAAGCCGAGTTTCTCCTCCAGTGCCTTCGCGTTCCAGGGTTCGCCCACGCAAAAGCCGTCGAGGCGTCCGGCACGCATGTTCGCGACCATCATTGGCGGCGGGATCGTTATCAAAGCGACATCCTTGTCTGGATTGATTCCTCCTGCCGCCAGCCAGTATCGCAGCCACATGGCGTGAGTGCCCGGCTGAAGAGTCATGGCAAAGACCATGGGGCGGCCCCGATCGCGCCGCTCCCGCGCGAACTCCCGGAGCGCGCGCGCATCGGACCTAAGCATCCCGCTGTGCCTCGCCGACACGGTGATAGCCTGGCCATTCCGGTTGAGAATCCATGGGATGACGAGCGGTCTGTGATCGGCGCCAAGCTTCCCGACAGCAGCAGCCACCGGCATCCCGAAAAGCATGTGCGCAGCTTGCGCTCTTCCGCTCAATAGCCCGTCCCGGCTATCCGTCCAGCTTCCGAACTTGACCACGTTCGATTCGATCCCGTGTTTCCGGAAGAAACCCTTGGCATGCGCGATCACGATCGGCGCGCAGTCCGTCAGGGGGAGAATGCCGAAGGCGATCCGGGTGACCTCCGGCTCGCCGGCCTCTGCAGCTCCTATCGAACGGTCCGGTGAGTTGAGAAGTGACAGGTCCAAACCACCGTTTCTCGAAGCCGGCACGCCCGTCACCTGCGTCTCTGCCCCGTTCCCGTTGGATTGCTGCCGGATGGCTTCCATTCCAGTCATCCTTTCACGCTGCTGACCGCAAACCCCTTGGCGTAGCCCTCAAGATCCCCCTTTGGGTCGAAGGTCACGCCATCGAAAAGGGTTTCCGCCTCATCGTTGGGCCCGCCATGCGTGTAGGCGAGCTCCTTCATCGCCTCCTCATAAAGTTCGGGACGCATGACTTGCTTCGAGATTCCCTCGTAATCTGGAGCACCTTCCACGAGTCCCCACCGCCTGAACTGTGTCAGCCACCACTTGGCATACTTCGGCTGCGGATAGTTGCAGTTCCGTTCGCTGAAGATCATGTAGTTCGGGTCCCGAAGCTTGCGTCCATCGCCGAAGAGATACTTGCCTTCGAGACGTCCCAGGATCACATCCGGCTCGCAATTGATATAGGAGGGAGCCGAGACGATCCTGGCCAACTCGGCTCGGTTCGCCAGGGCATCGCCCCACACGCTCGCGTCATGGAGACCCTTAAGCACGGCTTTGACCGTCCTCGGATTCGCGTCGGCAAACTCGGCGGTAAAGGCGCAAACCTTCTCCGGGTGGTCCTTCCAGATTCCCTGCGTTGTAACGCTCGTAAAACCGATGTCATCCGCAATGGCCCGCGCGTTCCATGGCTCCCCCACGCAGAACCCGTCCATTTTTCCGACCTTCATGTTGGCAACCATTTGGGGAGGAGGAACGGTGATGAGCGAGATTTCGGTATCCGGATTGATGCCGCCTGTTCCGAGGAAATAGCGCATCCACATCGCATGAGTTCCAGGGGGAAAGGTCATGGCGAAGGTCAACGGAGTGCCCGCCGACTTGGCCTCGTCAACAAAGGGCTTCAAAGCGTTCGGATCGGCGGCAACTTTGCCTTTGAACTTATTCGCAAGCGTAATCGCCTGGCCGTTTCGGTTGACGAGCCATGGGACAATCATTGGCTTCTTCGGCGAGCCGGCGAGACCGATCGTGGAGGCAATCGGCATCCCGAGGAGCATGTGTGTCGCCTGATTGTCCCCGTTAGATAGCGCATCGCGAATCGCCGCCCAATTGGCGCCCTTATTGATGGTTGCGCTGATTCCGTATTTTTTGAAGAAGCCTTTCTCATGAGCGACCACGAACGGCGAGCAATCGGTAAGCGCAATAATCCCGAACCTGACTTCGGAAACCTCCGGCGCGTCGCTCGCGAAGACCGAACCGGTCCATCCTGCTGGAAGCCCGTTGAGCAACGCCGCCAACCCGAACCCTTTCGCGGAAGTCGCCAGGAAGTTTCGTCGGGTCAGACCAGCTCGCCCCTGCCCGGTCAAAGAATCCTTTATCTGAGAAGTTTTAGAGAGTCCCCTGGTGTGTTGCATGAGTCAGTGAAATCCGCGACACCCGTCAAGAAAGTGACCAGCCCTCAGCGCGGCAGCACGTTTCGAAGAAAACTCCCCGAGATCGCAAATGCCGCGCCGGCCGCCGAAACATCTCCCCAGGACCTCCCTCGGCCGGGAATCGAAAACTCCTTGCCACGCTCCTTGCCGTGCTGCCATGTCAGCTCAGTTATAAGCAGCTTCCGTGCCCACTGCCCCAGAGCTCGTTCACTTGGAAGCTAAGTGGGATTTCCGCGGACCGGGCCCGGTCCGGTCAGAGTTGCGCTCATCGAGGAACGCATCATGGCAAAGCATGCGCGCCGGGCTGCCAGCGGCCACCGCGCCCGTTTCAATGATACTGTCGAAGCACCACTGCGCGCGTTCGTGGGTCGCTCGATTCGCACCGTCTCGATGAAAGATCATGAAGCTGCCTGGCGCCTTCAATTCGGCTATGCCGGTGTTGAACGGTCCAACAAGCGAGTTTTTCAGAACCTGCCTTGCTACCGGGAAGATGTGACGACCGTGCAGGATATCCACGACAGCCTCCCGATTTTCGGGTTGATCGCAAAAATGGCATGCCTCCAAGACCGCCTCGCGCAAAGCCAGATACGCTTCGGGTTGCCCGTTCAGAACCTCGTTGCGCACCAGGAGAACCTTCTCCGGGTGCTTGGGGGCCAGCGACATACTCGTTGCGATCACCCACCCTTCTCCAGCAAGCGTCGCGGCCGAGTTCCACGGCTCTCCCGCGCAAAAACCGTCTATCTGCCCACCCCGCATATGCTCGACCACGAGAGGAGGAGGCAGCACCATGATCCGAACATCGCGCTCGGGATCAAGTCCCGCGGACCGCAGCCATTTGCGCAACAGAAAATGATGACTCGAGAAGCGCGCAACCACCGCGAACGCCGGCTTGTGCGGCGCCTCGCCGCGCAGGAGCAACTTGAAAGTATGCGCATCGCGAACGCCTCTCTCCCAAAAGCGACGAGACAGGGTAATTGCATTGCCTTGAAGATTAAGGACCAGATCCGTCGCTACCCCGCACGCCCGCGAATGAGTCCCAAGCAGGATCGAGAAAAGCAGCGGCCCGGGCGCATGCGCAGCCTCCAACTCGCCGTAGACCACCTTTTCGCGAACGGAACCCCAACCCAGTTCGGCGCTCAGGCTTACGACCAAACCTCGCTTCGCGTAAAGGTCGAGGGCTTCCGCCACGAGCAGTGGCGCAGCGTCGACCAGCGGGACGTAACCGATTCGGAAGGTCCCGATCAAGGGCGAACGTCGCACGACTCCTCGTGCGGAAGGTGCCACTCGCGATGCCATAACCCGACCTCGTAGCGCCGAACGACCGCAAAAGCACGGGAAATGTCCATGAATACAGTGATTGTTCTTCAAGACATACATGAATAGTGTGCATGAATGCCGGCCGATCTCGACATTCGACTGCTGCGCGTTTTCGCAACATTGGCGCAGGTGGGCAGCTTTACGAAAACCGCGGCGATCCTTCATGTTACCCAGTCCGCGATCAGTCATGGAATGAAGCGCCTGGAGAATCAGCTCGGCTGCGCGCTCATTTATAAGCGGGGAAAAACGACCCATCTGACGCCTGATGGCCGGCACTTCCTGGGTCAGATCCTGCGGCTTCTGGACGGTCTGGATCGAGCGGCGGAATCGGTTTCCATCCGGAACGAATCCCGGGCCAAATTGAGCGTGATCTTCAGCACATCGATGGCGCAAATGATTCTCGCCCCCATTCTTCGGGAATTTCGCGAGTCCTACCCAAACGTGTCGATCGTCGTCAGTCTCGAGGACAGTCCGAAGGCCGTTCGGGAGATCGAGGAAGGCCGGGCGGATCTGGCGTTGGTGGTCGAGGACAAGCTATCCAGGGACCTCAAAGCGCATCCCCTCTTTCGCGACCGGCTCTATCTCCTCTTTTCCCCGCTTCACCCGTGGGCCGAGAAGAGTTCTATCACCGCGACGGATCTCAAGAGCGAGCATTTCCTGCTCTACCAAAGGAACAGCATCACTTTTCGAATCGCGGAGGACTTTTTTCTTCGCAACGGCGTGGGTTTGACATCCTACGTGGAGATCCCGAGTTTCGAGATCATGAAGCAGCTCGCCAAGCTTGGACTGGGCATCGCCTTCATGGCGCCCTGGGTTGCGGAAAAGGAACTCGCTGAAGGTTCGTTGGTGATGCGGTCGACCCCACGGTCTAAGCTAACCCGCCAGTGGGCGGTCATCCATCAGGGCAAACGCGAGCTTCGCAAGCCTGAGCAGACCTTTATCGGCCTCTGCAGAATGGCGACCGCCCAACTCGGAAGACGCTTCGGCGACCCCGGGCAACAGGCCTCGATCTGAGTCGAATCATGCCCGAACAAGAGACTAGCCGTTCGCCGGGGTAGTCCCGCCGCGGACCACGCCGGGACTCGGCCGGTGTCTGCTTCAGCCATCGCGAAGCCGACCTTGATAATGCATAACCATAATCATGAGCATGCTTCATACGTCTTCCGCTTTGAAGGAACTTGCCGAATGTCGAGAATCTCCACGGCTTGGAGACTTGCCTCGAAGAGCGCTCGGGATCTGTTGGGCGCTGAGGCGAGTTCTGATCAAAGATCAACAGATTAGTGAGCAAATTGCGCCAACGTGTCCGGTCTTCGCGAACACGGGGCACGCGAGGTCACGACTGGCCTCTCCAAGTGACCTGCCTGATCGACGCATTTTGATGACTTATGAATGTGATTCATAATTGTGGTTATCAAAAATCACCATTTCAGTCGGTCGCAATTGCCACACTGGCATCGGGGATGCTGAATTGAGACAGCGAATTCGGTCGGCCGGGCATTATCAACAATCACAGGGAATTGGGTCACGTCGATGAAGGAAGCTGTTGCTCAGCTCGCATTATCATTGCGCTCAACCTGGAGGACCGTCGCGACGGTTCACGCGGGAGAGTCAGCCCACATCGGGCGGGAGAGAATCTGGGCCAGGTCAAACGGGGCTCGCGCGGAGATCCCTGCCGTCAAGCCATTCGGGCGACAAGACGGCCGAGCACCGCGATGGCGCGCTCGATCGCGCTGTTCCATGGATAACCGCAGCTCAGGCGGATATAATTGGTGAATTCCCCGACGGGCGAGAATATGGGACCGGGAGCGATGCTTATGCCGGCCTTGCGCGCCTCAGCGAAGAGTTGCATGGCATCTACCGTTGCAGGGAGCTCCACCCAGAGGACAAAACCGCCCCGTGGGTTGCTTATCTTGACAGGCTCTGGAAACTCCACGGCGACAGCCTCGCGCATCTTCTGCACCTGATCCCGATAGGTTCGTCGGATCTTTCGCAGGTGACGGTCGTAGCCGCCGTTCCGGAGGAACTCCGCGATGGCCAATGCCGGAAGCGTTGCACTTCCCCAGTTCGTGGCGGTCTTCAAGTGCACGATCCGGTCGTGAAAAAGGCCCGGAGAAATGTAGCCGACGCGATAGCCTGGAGCGAGTGTCTTTGAGAACGAACCACAAAGCAGAACCAGCCCTTCCTTATCCGCGGCCTTAAGGCAGCGCGGTCGCGCGCCCTCGTGTTCCAGGTCGCCGTAAATATCATCTTCAATGATCGGGACGCGGTGCCGGACCGCAAGTTCCAGCAGCGCACGTCTATTCTCCTCCGGCATCAGGCTGCCAAGAGGATTGTTAAAGTTGGGGATCAGAGCGATCGCGGCGATCTTCTGCCGCCTCAGGGCACGTTCCGCGCCATCGATGCTCAGCCCCTCGCGGGCTGAGGCTGGAACAGCAACCGCCCTGAGCCCGATCTGATTGAGAATATGGACAAGCCCGTAATAGGTGGGGGACTCCACCAGAACCGTGTCGCCAGGCTTGGTCACCGCGCGAAGGGCAAGATTCAAGCCTTCGGTGGCGCCGTTCACAACGATGAATTCCTCGCTCCTCAGGTGACACCCCCAATCCAGCGACCGGCGGCTGATCTCGCGCCGCAATTTCAGGGAACCGGGCACCGGGTCATAGCTAAGCGTTTCGGCCATCTGCTCCCGGGCGAGGCTTCCCACAATCCTGGCCAATTTGGCTCCAGGGAGGAGATCCGGGCTGGGAACGGCGCCGCCAAGAGGAACAAGACGCGAATCGACGAGATCGCGAACGATTGGGGTCGACGGATGAAAATCGCCCCAAGGCACGGCCGAAGTCCTGCGCGAGACTGCCGGTTCCGCGAGGGAGTCTGAAAGGCGCGGCGTCACGAAAAATCCCGACTTAGGCCTGGCTTCAATCATCCTCCGGTTCTCGAGGACCATGTAGGCCTGCAAGACGGTAGGCACGCTGACATTCTGCTGCTCGCTCAGACGGCGCACCGAAGGAACGCGGTCTCCCGCCCTGAGGCTGCCGGTCGTTATAAGTTCCGCAACACTATCCGCGACCTTGAGATAGAGCGGTTTCTCGTCAATCGTCCTCACCTGAACAGAATAGCATAACTCTCACTTTAGACTATACACAGTTCGCCGCCCTCCCAGACTGAACAGATGAACCGCACATAGAATCTGTACAGGTCGAAAACATTTCTGTGTGCATCTGTTTTTTTATCTTCTCGATGCGACGCTCATGTTATGCCACAGGCTGTTGAATTCGAAGAGCGGAAGCGGAGGGCTTCTTTCAGCGACGGCACCGGCGCTGGCCTCGCGGCCAAGCTCGGTGAGAACCGATCCACGGGAAATCGCAAGGCGCCACAAGCGGAGACCGCGCGCTCTGCTCGAGGGTGGCTAGAAAAGATTGCCGCGGCTTTTGCGCGCGCCGCCGGAACCGGGAACGGGCTGGAGCTCGTCGCGAAACACCAGCTCTCAAAAGGTTGGACGAAGCGCATGTATCTGGCGCAGGGTGCCCGGATTTCGTGCAGCGCGGGCAAGGTCTGGATCACTCTGGATAAGGGCGGCGAGGATATCGTGCTGGCTGCCCGTGAAAGCAAAAGCTTCGGCCGGGGAACACGTTTGCTCATCGAAGCCCTTGCGCCATCGCGGATCTCGCTGGAACCTCTTTGAGGACAATAGACTCCGAGCTTGAAGAGAGCGGTTGACGCCGCTGAATGGCTCACTCCGAGGCTCCCTGCCGCGCTTTACTCGCCGCTTTCCGCCGTTGCGGCAAGCTTGCCCAAACGGCCTTCAAGCAGTCCTCGCGGCTGAAGTCCGCTTGTTGACACGCCGAGAGCCCGATTGCATAGTCCTCGGCCCTGCTCTCTGAGGGGCGCCATGCAAAACATTCGCAATATTGCCATCATCGCTCACGTCGACCACGGGAAGACGACCTTGGTGGATCAGCTCCTGAAGCAATCGGGCACCTTTCGCGCAAATCAAAAGGTGGATGAACGTATGATGGATTCCATGGATCTCGAGAGAGAAAAAGGCATTACGATCCGCGCCAAGAACGCGGCGTTCCGCTGGAACGGTTATCACATCAATATCGTCGACACGCCGGGGCACGCGGATTTCGGAGGTGAAGTCGAACGCATTATGAAGATGGTCGACGGCGTTCTTCTGGTCGTGGACGCTCATGACGGCCCGCAGGCGCAAACGAAATTCGTTCTGCGCAAGGCAATGGAAAACGCCCTCAAGCCCATAGTCGTTATCAACAAGATCGATCGTGAGAACGCCCGACCGCACAAGGTCCTCGACATGGTTTTTGAGCTCTTTCTCGAACTCAGAGCGACCGATCAGCAGCTCGATTTCCCGCACATCTACGCCAGCGCCAAGCAAGGGTTTGCCAGACGGGAACTGGATGATCCCAGCCAGAACATGCTACCGCTCTACGAAGCCATCGTCTCCCACATCCCGGCACCGCAGAAGTCGGGGGCGGACTACCTCCAATTTCTCGTCTCGAATCTCGACTACAGCGACTATCTCGGCCGAATCGCCTACGGGCGAATTGTCAGTGGCAGGATCGAAGTGGGCCAGAATGCCGTTTGCCTTCATAACGACGGCGGGAAAACCCGGGCGAAAGTCACCGCTATTTTCAGCCATGAGGGTCTCGAGAAGCTGGAGATCGAAAGCGCCGCTGAGGGTGACATCGTCGGTATCGCCGGTTTTGAGGACGTCTTTATTGGTGAGACGATTACTGACAGCGAAGAGCGCGCTGCGCTTCCCTTTGTGCATATTGACCCGCCCACCATCACCATGCGGATCTGCGTCAACGATTCGCCTCTGGCCGGCCGGGAGGGTAAGCTGCTCACCGCGCGGCAAATCAAGGATCGGCTCATTCGGGAGACACGCACGAACGTCTCCTTCCAAGTTTCCGAGACCGAAACCGCGGGGCATTTCGAGGTCCGAGCCCGCGGCGAGATGCAAATAGCAATCCTGGTTGAGGAAATGCGGCGCGAGGGCTTCGAAATTCTGGTGTCCCGTCCGGAGGTTATCTTCCAGCGCTCTGAAGATGGCTCGTTGCTCGAGCCGCTGGAAACGCTTTACGTCGACGTCCCCGGCGAAAATCTCGGCGACATCCTGCAATCCCTCGCAAGCCGGAAGGCCGAAGTGGTGAACATGCAACACAATCCCCATAGCGTGCTCGTCGAAAGCGTCATACCCACTCGCGGGCTGATTGGTTTCGAAACCGACCTCGTCAACGTCACCAAGGGTCTTGGCATCGCAAGTCACCTCTTCAGGGAATACGGCTCCTATCGAGGTGATATTCCGAGCCGGGCCAAAGGGGTCCTTGTATCGATGGAGAGCGGAGTCAGCATGGCCTACGCTCTCGACTCCATCCAGGAGCGCGGCCGTCTCTTTATCGGACCTCAAGCGGAAATCTACCAAGGCATGATCGTCGGGGAAAATGCTCGCCCTGATGACATGCCCGTGAACCCGTGCAAGGCAAAGAAGCTAACCAATATGCGCAGCCAGGGCGACGGCAAAGGCATCTCGCTGGCCCCGCCCGTGATCATGAGTCTCGAACGCTCCCTGGAGTTCATTGCACCCGACGAGTATGTCGAAGCCACCCCGAGGTCGCTTCGGTTGCGCAAGAAGATCCTCGATGCCACCGCTCGCAAACGCGCTGCCGCGAAGGTGGCTGAGGCTGCCGCCGGATAGATCTTAAGCGGTATTGGTTGATGGGCCTGCGCCCCTAAAGTGACAGCCCGCGTATCTTCCGATCCATGAGCAAGAGAGTTCCCATTTCGGTTCCACAACAGCCCCTGCAATCTCCTTTCATCGCGCTAACCAGCGAGGGGTTGCGAGACGGGGCGGCGAATCCCTCGCCTTCGCTGGCAAAGAAACGGCCCCGAATTGTCCTGCGACGGGAGAAATCTCAACGCGGAGGAAAGACGGTCATCGTCGTCAGCCAGCTTCCGACTCATCTTCCCGGGCCGGAGATTGAGACGCTGGCGCGAGAGGTCCGCAAGGCGCTTGCCAGTGGAGGTTCTGTGCAGGGGCGAGAGATTGAGATCCAGGGCGACCAGGCACCGAGAGTGCGTCGCTATTTCGAGAACCTGGGCTACGAAGTGGCCGGACCGTAAGCATTGGGGCTTTCGACTGCAGCAATCTTCGGGAAGGCCCAGAAATACGATGTTTAGGTGGTCTGGAGTTTGCGATTGATGTCGGCTCGTTAGGGCGGTAAGCAGAAGCGTGGCACGACGTGGTAAGAGTTCTCGACTGACCTGGGGAATTGTCATCGCAGTTGTCTTAGTGCTCGCAGCATTCATCGGGTCCCGCTTCTTCGGCACGGCCACGTCGGACCCGTTCAGAACTGTGTCGTCTTTGGACGTGAAGACCTACCTTGAGAACGCAAACAGCCTAAGAGGAAACGTTTACAAGGTCGAGGGTGAGGTGGTGAATTCCCTGGCGTGGTCGGCGAGCAAAGGACGCCTGGTTGCGATCAAAGTGGAGAAGGGGGACGACGTCCTGCCAGTCCTCGTGACGACAAACTTCAATCACATCAACATTCAGAAAGGTCAGAGGTTTATTTTTCTGCTCGAAGTCGACGACAAGGGTATATTGAGGACGAAGGATATGACAAAATCATGAAACGCACGCTGGCTATCTTGCTGGCCTCCGCGACTTTCGCTGCGGCACAGGGAAATGTTTCCTCCGAGTTCCAAAATGCTCCTCAGCAGCCAGCCCAGAATCCCCCGCAACCCCTGGCTCCTCAGCCTGCGCCTCCACAGCCCGCGCCTGCTCAGCAGGGACCGGCTGGCGGTCAGAACGGCGGAGGCGCGGCCAACCAGGGCGCTCAACCGAATCCCAATGCCGGCGGTTCAAGCTTTCTTGGAAAGGATGTGCCGTTCTTCGACCCCGGCAGCAACATCATTACTTGGGATGGCAAGAGTTGGAATATCAACAACAACGCGCTTTTCGAGGCTCGGTTCGAAAAATATCTGAACGCGCCGCCGGCCACGTCTCCCCCGGAGACCGAGTATCAGGCCCTGCTGCAGCAGATCATGGACAAGCTCTCGCCCGGCAGGATCACGCCCCGATCGACTGATGAAGCATTCCAGCTCCTGGCGAGGGCTTCCCGATATCAACAGGACGCCAATTTGTGCGATTCGATTGCAAACCAAGTTTACTCCGCCTGGCTCGCCCGCAAGAACAACGACCGGCTCAATGCGGCCAGCGGCGCTCTCGAAGACGAGAGAAAGCGCCTTGAATGGAATGCCAGGCTGACTGCAGAAGGCACCAAACTCGAAGGAAGCGGCTCTGGAAAATCGAAGGATGGCGCGGTCAACCAACAAGTTCAGCAGCAGCAGCAACTCAGCCGCGAATTGCAGATGCAGCCCATCCTCACGCGCCTTGCGGAGGTGACGGCGCTTATCAGAGCCAATCAGCTCAAGCGCGAGGTGGCCGAACTCCAAGTCAAGATCGAGTTCCAATCCCTGATCGTCCAACATTTCCTTCAACGACGCTTCCAGCACGCCCTGATCGGCACGCGATTCTATCGCAGCATCTTTGCCGATGGTGACAGCCAACTGCGGGTGGGAGAGGATGCCAAGAATCTCTTCTCCAAGACGAGCGGCCTGCCCCCAACGATGGGCACGATCGATTCGCTGGCAAATGAAATACTGCGCGACGTTCACGAAGGTGTCCAGGCCTTCAAATTCCTGCTTAGCAAAAATGAGCTGCAAAGCGCCTCGAAGCGGCTCGCCGAGACCTTCATGATCGGTGAATACCTGCCTGACGTGCGCACCCTGGACCGCGAGGATAAGCGGAGGGCACTCGCCTTCGTGCAGAAGTCGAACCAGCTTATCAGCGCCATTGAGGTCAAGGATTTCTCGATGGCGGAAAAGCTGGTCAAGGAGATGAGCGAGTCGGCCAGGGACTTTGATGTTTCCAAGGCGATGGCCGCCATCGAGACCGCCAAACAGATCTCGGCCATGCACATTGCCAAGGCTCGCAACGCCGCCGTGAGCGGAGACAAGGAAACACTCGAAGCCGAGTTGAAAGCCGCAACCGAAATTTGGCCCCGAAACCCGGCGCTCACCGAGGTCTCGCAGATGATCTTCTCTCAGGCAGATGTCCAATCCCGTGCTCTCGTCGATTTTGACCAGCTTCTCAGCCAGAAAAACTACCGCCAGATTCTCGACGACAGGATGCGATTCATCGCCGCGACATCGATGTATCCGGAAAAACAGGAGCAACTCCGCAAGGTGCTCGAAGATATGCAGGTCATCGAGACCTCGATTATTCAAGCACAGGAGATCGAAAAGCGCGGCGACTACGCGGGTGCTTGGGAAAGCGCGGAAAAGGCGTTCCGCAATTTCCCCGATGACAACAAGCTGAACCAGGTTCGGGCCAACCTCACCACCAAAGCGGCGGATTTCGTCCACGCGGTCCGGCAGGCGGAGGAGCTCGAACAGAAGGACCAACCCGGCTCAAGCCTCGCCTGGTTTCTGAAGGCTCAAAGCGAATACCCTGCCAGCGACTTCGCCCGGCAGGGAGTCGAGCGCCTGACCAAGAAGATCCTGCCTGATGCGTCCTAGGAAGAACTCGCTTCCAGCGAGGCAATCTGCTTCCAAAGCTCGCGCTCGCGGCTGGTAAGCTCGCGAGGGAGAAGCGGTTGAAGAACGGCGTAAAAGTCTCCTCGTCCCCCTCCCTTCCGGGGCATGCCACGACCGCTTAGCCGGAATTTTTGTCCGCTCTGAGCTCCGGGAGCTATGTGCAATTTCACCCGGCCGTCAAGCGTCGGTATTTCCACGTCTCCGCCCAATACGGCTCTTGAAACCGGAATCTCCAACTCATAATAGACATCACCGTCCCGAACTTCGAAGTCCGGATGCTTCTGAAACTTTATCCGGAGGTACAGATCTCCGGCTTGTCCCCGGCCTCCACCGGTTTCCCCCAATCCCGCGAGGCGAACGCGCTGTCCCTCGCGAACGCCCTTCGGAATTCTCACCGTGTAGGTCTGGACCTTTCCCGAGGCGCCGCGGCGAAAAGAAATTTGTCGGTTGGAACCATGTAATGCCTCTTCAAGAGTGACCAGAATATCTGCCTCGACATCCTGACCGTGCATCGGGGGTTCCTCGAAATCTTGAAACCCGAATCCCCGCCTACCCCCGCGTCGCGCCCCAAAGAGCTGCTCAAAAAAATCGCTGAAACCTGTGCCGCCGAAGTGAAACTCGACACCACCTTCCTCAAACCCCCCGGGAAATCCCTGGTAGACACCCCCGCCGCCAGGCGGAGGCGGAAACCCACCCTGCTGCCAGTTGGAGCCATAAGCGTCATACTTTTTCCTCTTTTCCGGGTCGCTCAAGACTTCGTAGGCCTCGTTGATCTCCTTGAATTTCTCTTCCGCTGACTTTTTGTCCTTGGCAGTGTCCGGATGGTATTTCCGGGCAAGTTTCCTGAAGGCACTCTTGATTTCCTCCTGGTTGGCATTCTTGGAAACGCCCAGGGTTTCGTAATAGTCGCGGAATTGGACGGGCATAGATGGCGTAATCAATTACAGGACGATCTGTAGGAACTCAGAGCGATATTTTACGACACTGCCATTCTTGTTCATCATGTAAATCCTGTTAATTACGCTTGGTTCGCCTTAAGCCCATGCTCGACATTCGCCTTATCCGGGATCAGCCAGATGTTGTGAAGACCCGTCTCGCGACGCGAGGTCCGGGAATGGAGGACGCCGTCAACGCCGTGCTGGCAACAGACCTAAAGCGGAGAGCACTCGAAACGCGGCTCCAAAGCCTGCAAGCGGAACGTAACCGCCTGAGCAAGGAAATCGGAGCCATGCGGTCCCGTGGACAAGACACGACCTCCATTGAAGCCAGGGTTAGGGCGCAAGCCGCCGAAATGCAGGCCCTTTCCGAACAAGGTGCGCTTCTCGAGCAAGAACAGAGAAATCTCTTGCTGATCCTTCCCAATCTGCCTCAGGACGGTGTGCCTGAGGGCAGCAATTCGTCCCAGAATGCGCTCGTTCGCATCTGGGGCGAGCGCCCGAGATCCGTGCGGAGCGAAGATCACGTTTCCATCGTTCAGCGTCTCGACCTTGTTGATTTTGAACGCGCCGCAAAGGTCACGGGCAGTGGCTTTGCCTGTTTCAAAGGCAAGGGTGCACGACTTGAACGGGCCCTGATCGACTTCCTTCTTGATCTTCACACGGAGGATCACGGCTACACCGAGGTAAGCCCTCCGTTTCTCATCAAGCCGGAAGCCTTGATCGGCACCTCACAGCTTCCGAAGTTCGAGGACCAAAGCTATCGCGTCGAACGAGATTCGCTCTACCTCGCTCCCACCGCGGAGGTTCCCGTGACAAATCTCCACCGTGAGGAGGTCCTCGCTCTCTCGACTCTTCCCCGGAGATATGTTGCCTACACCCCGTGCTTCCGCCGGGAGGCGGGTGCAGCTGGTGTTGGAACGCGCGGCCTTATCCGTATGCATCAGTTCGACAAGGTCGAACTGGTCAAGATCTGTTCACCCGAGAACTCGGCCGCAGAACTGGAAACTCTGACCGCAGATGCAGAAAGAGTTCTTCAGATACTTGGCTTGCACTATCGTGTGCTTGAGCTTTGCACGGGCGATCTTGGCTTCGGCGCTCTGAAGACCTACGACCTCGAGGTATGGTCCCCCGGGCAGAGTGCGTTCCTCGAAGTATCCAGTTGTTCAAACTTTGGCGATTTTCAAGCCCGTCGGATGAACCTGCGCTTCAAGGGACAAGACGGGAAGAACCGCTTCTGTCACACGCTGAACGGCTCCGGCACGGCTCTCGCGCGGCTTTATGTCGCACTGCTTGAGACGGGGCTGCAGAACGATGGCACGGTCAGGCTCCCGGAGCCGCTTCATGACTATTTTGGCGCGACACTGATTGACTGACTTGCTCGAGAAACTGCGCCGGGCGCTCACCGCTCACCCGCCGGGGAGGAAATACCTCGTCGGGGTATCAGGCGGGCGCGATTCCATGACGCTTTTATTTTGCCTGCACGTCCTCGGTTACAAGAAGCTGATTGTTTGTCACCTGAACCACGGCTTGCGCGGCCGCGCCGCCCGGGCTGACTCCGCGCTTGTCTCGACCACCGCGCGAAGATTCGGATACCTGGTTTGTGTTGAAGAAACCGAAGTGCGCGCTCATGCAGTCAAGCAGAAGCTTTCCGTAGAGACTGCTGCCCGGGAATTGCGATACGCCTTTTTTCGAGCCTGTGCAAAGGCACATCGCTGCAGCAGTATTTTTCTCGGCCATCACGCGGATGATCAGGTCGAAACCTGCCTCTTTAACTTCCTTCGCGGAACGGGGGCGGCTGGGCTGTCTGGAATGAAAGCAGTGACCCACGCGCACGGTCTTCGAGTCATTCGTCCCTTGCTCGGGCTCTCGCGGGATGAAATCACGGCCTTCGTCAAAGAAAATGATATCCGCTTTCGAGAGGACGCAACGAATGCCCATTTTAGCCACACGCGCAACCGGCTTCGGAGGAGAGTGATTCCTGCGATCGAGAAGGCTGTTGGCCCTGCCTTTCGGGCGGCCATCCTTCGTGCGGCGGAGATCCTTCGTGACGAAGAATCCTGGATGGCCTCCATGGCTCCCGAGGTGGGCAAAGCCCTTTGCTGCGAGACACTCCGAAGTATGCCGATCGCATTGCGACGCCGCGTTGTAATCCAGTGGCTACGCCAAGAAGGTGTTCCGGAGCCCGGCTTTGCCGAAACCAACCTGGTTCTCTCTCTCCTCGACGCCAAAGACGGGCCTGCGAAGGTGAACCTCCGCGGTGATCGGCATGCGCGACGACGAACCGGCCGCATCTTTCTCGAGGGACCGATCGGCTAGGCCCCGTCAGTCAGACTTGGCCTTGTATTGACCGAAAACTTCAAGCGCTCTGTTGCGAGCCTGAGCATGATCGACGATCGGCGCGGGATAGCGTTTCGACAAACGCTCGCCTGGCGGCGGCTGCTCAGCGAAACGCCCCGGGGCAACATCCCGCAGTTCGGGAATCCAGGTCTTGATGTAGTCACCATTGGGATCGAAGCGCGCCGACTGGGTCCACGGATTCAAAATTCGAAAGTAGGGCGCTGCATCCGCGCCGGTCCCCGCGCTCCATTGCCAGCCGCCGTTGTTGCTGGCGATCTCGCCGTCCGTCAGTTTCTGCATGAAGTGGCCCTCGCCCAGTCTCCAATCGACGAGCAGATCTTTGGTAAGAAACATTGCCACGATCATGCGTGCGCGGTTTGGCATAAAGCCGGTCTGTGCCAGCTGTCGCATGGCCGCATCCACGATCGGAAAGCCCGTTTCGCCCGCGCACCATCGTTCGAAATGCTTCGAATTACCTCGCCACTTCATCCCGCGGAACTTGGGGTTGAACTCCACCTCAAGCACCTCCGGAAAGTGCCAGAGAATCGCAAGATAAAACTCGCGCCAGATCAGTTCGCCGATGAACTTTTGCGCGCCCTTCCGACCGGAGGCGGAGAGCTCGGCTTCTCGCTCCCGGCACTTCGAGAAGAGTTCTCGAATCGAGATCAGACCAAAGCGAAGATCTTGGGAGAGCCGGGAGGTTAACGGCTCGCCGAGGGCATTCCGACCCGTGCTGTAGCGGGCGAGGCCCCGTTCCAGAAATCTCTTCATTCTGTCGCGAGCCGCTTTCTCGCCAGCTTGCAGCTCCTTAGACTCAGCCGACAGTCCCCAGGTTTCCAAGGTAGGCAGCGGCAGCGAAGAAACGGGTCCCTCCGTTCTCAGCTTGCGGATTGCACCTGTTGCCTCGGTCTTTTCAAGTTTTGCCCATGCCCTGGCGTAGGGAGTAAAGACTCGAAAGGGCTCGCCGGCAGACGTCAATACCTCATCGCGCTCGTGGAGGGAGATGTCCTTGCAAGCGACAATCTCAACTCCGTTCGCTCCGCCAAACTCGTGTAAATCGGTTTCAACTCGTCGCCCAAACGGGTCGGGATCGCGGTTTAAACAAACGGCTTGCGCTCCCGTTTCCCGCGCGAGTTTCGCCAACTCCTTGACGGCTTCACCTTGGCGAATCACCAATCTCCCGCCGATCGCCTCAAGATTCTGGGCGAGCGAGGCTATGCATCCACACAAGAACCGCTGCCGATTCGGACCAGTCCAGTGATGCTTGCCCCTCCAGTCACTCAGGATATAAACCGGGACGACGTTCGCCCAACGGTTAACAGCGATCGCAAGAGCGGTGTTGTCCGTTATCCGCAGGTCACGGCGGAACCACACGATCGCCGTGTCCATGAATCACGCCGCGTGGCGGGCGACTTTCCGAAACCCGACGCGGCTCCACCTCTCGAGCTAGAGGACCGCCTCGACCTTTGGGCGCTCCTTCTTGCTGAGAGCCCTGCGCAGCTTGTGAAGGGCAATGTTCTGCAATTGCCGGATTCGCTCGCGCGTCACCCCGAACTTCTCGCCCACTTCTTCGAGCGTCTTTGGCTTCTGCCCATCCAAACCGAACCGCGAATTGATGATTCTGCGCTCCCGGTCATCGAGCACATCGAGCAGTTCACCGACCTCCTCGCGCAGATCCTTGTCACGCAAGGTCTCGAACGGATCATCCGCTTCTTCATCGCCAACGATCTCTCCGAATTCGGTGGAGTCGTCGTCCCCGATCGGTTGATCCAGAGAAGCCGGACGCACGGCCGCGCTCTTGAGCTGTGTAACCTTCGACGAGGAAAGACCAATCTCCTCGGCCAACTCATCATCGGTAGGTTCGCGGCCAAGCTCTTCGGTCATCTGCATTGCAACGCGCCGCATTTTGGAGATCTTGTCCACCAAGTGAACCGGAAGCCGGATCGTCTTACTTTGATTGGCCAGCGCCCTCTTGATCGATTGCTTGATCCACCACGCCGCATACGTGCTCAGCTTGCCGCCCTTCTTGGGATCAAACCTCTCTACGGCCTTCATCAGCCCGATGTTGCCCTCGGAAATCAAATCGAGCAACGGCAACCCCAGATTCGCATAGTCACGCGCAATCTTCACCACAAGCCGCAGGTTCGACCGTACCATCTCAGAACGCGCTTTCTGGTCGCCGCGCTTGATCTTCCGCGCAAGCTTGATCTCCTGCTCAGGAGTCAAAAGCGGGAATTGTGCGATCTCTCTCAGGTACAGCTGAAAACCTGTCTCGTTGTCTTCCAATGCCATCGTGTTAGGGTCCTCTTAACTAGTTACGTTTTCGATCAACTGCCGGTTGGGTAAAATTCAGTTACTTAATGAGGTTAACGAATTAGACACTGTTTGTCACGCACTGTTCAAAAAATATAAAAAAAAACGACCTCGCGTTTCTTTATCACAAGTGATTTACGTTTAGTTGTTTATGTCGTCAGGATCCCCCTCGATCCACGGACCTCTTTTTGCTCGCGCACAGAAAATCTGCAAGTACGCGAAAAACGGTGAAAAACATGCCTGGTTGGAGCCGGATTTCGACGCTCAAACTGGAATGCTGGCGGTCGCCAGAAGCGTCGGGAGAACCCTTTTCGCCAAAGGTGCGCATGGCTTGACGATCCCGTGACATGACCTCTCCCACATGGCCTGGGGATACCCTCGAAGGTGTTGTGAATTAGTGGAGCGAGGCTGGTATCTCTGTCCGAAAACGGCGAGCCCATCCTTGATTTTCGGTCTATCCTGCGAGTGTGATTCTGGACTTCGATTCGTGCTACCGAGCGTTGGCGGCTCGAGATCCCCGGTTTGACGGTCTCTTTTTTGTCGGCGTCCGAACGACTGGCATTTATTGCCGGTCGATTTGCGCCGCCCGAAAGCCGCGTGCCCCATCGTGCCGTTTCTTTGCCAGCGCGGCTGCGGCGGAGCAGGCTGGATTTCGACCCTGCCTGCGCTGCCGCCCCGAGGTCGCTCCAGGAAAAGGAAGCGGATTTTCACTGGAGGAGGCCATTTTCCGCAAGTTGCAAAGCCGGGCGCCGCACGGCGATTCCGTTGAGAAACTGGCTGCGCTGACCGGTTTCAGCAGCCGGCAAATGCGGCGCCTGCTGCAAAAGGCTTTCGGACTCGCTCCAATCGAAATACTGCAGACTGAGCGACTGCTCTTCGCCAAGAGGCTTCTCCAGGAAACGGGTTTGCCCATGCACGATGTGGCCCTGAACTCCGGCTTCCGAAGTCTGCGACGCTTCAACACGCTCTTTCTCTCGCGCTATGGCCTCCCGCCGAATGGCTTGCGAAGAAAAGCGCCCTCAGGTCGGAGGCCGTCCGGTGATACTCTGGAGCTGCGGCTCGCCTACCGTCCGCCCCTGGCTTGGCGCGAGCTGATGACCTGGTTTCAAGCACGCGCCACACGCGGCGTGGAGGCCGTCACTGAAACACGATACGCGCGCACGGCGCAGATTGGAGAAGCGCGCGGCTGGCTGGAAATCCATCAGCTGACGCGGTCCAACGCGCTCTGCCTTCGCCTCTCGGCAACGCTTACTCCGGTGCTCTTTCCGCTCGTCCAGCACCTCCGCGAACTTTTCGATCTGGACGCCGACCCGGATCAGATCTCCAGCCACCTCCGGCAGGATGAGCTGCTGCGCCCAGTTGTGGAACGACATCCCGGACTGCGCATCGCGGGAGCGTGGACTGTCTTTGAACTCGGCCTGCGGGCCATCCTGGGCCAGCAAATCAGCGTCCCAGCAGCGACGACCCTGGCAGGACGACTGGCGACACGCTTTGGTTCGCGGCTGCCAGGTTCGCGCCACGGATTAACGCACCTGGCCCCGACGCCGGAACGCCTCTCCACGCTGGACCCGAGCGAGCTGGCGACTATCGGCCTGCCACTAGCGAGGGCGGAAACACTCTGCGCCTGGGCACAACAGGCGGCTCAAGGCGCATTGGATTTTCCCCCCGGTACCCTCCTCGAAACTGCTGTGCGCCGTCTCCGGGAAATACGCGGCATCGGTGATTGGACTGCGCACTACATCGCCCTGCGAGCCCTGCGTTATCCGGATGCTTTTCCGGCCGCCGATTTGGGCTTGCGCAGGGCGGCCGGTCTGAATCACCCGCAGGATCTGGTTGCGCGCTCCCTTGGCTGGCGTCCCTGGCGCGCCTATGCCGCCGTGCATCTCTGGCAATCCCTCTCCGATTCAAAGCATGCAAACTCCGCTCTACCATTCTGAAATGCCCTCCCCGTTCGGCCCGTTGACACTGCTCGCCTCCGCCAATGGACTGGCGGCCGTCTTGTTTCGTCCCCCGCCGAAATTCGAACGCGCCGGTTGGGACGGCGCGGGTGACCTCCTCGCCGAGACGCGCAGGCAGTTGACGGAGTACTTCTCGGGACTGCGCCGGAGGTTCGCCTTGTCGCTCGACCTCCGCGGCACGCCGTTTCAGCTGCGCGTCTGGCAGGCGCTCTGCGACATTTCCTATGGCGAAACGATCACCTACTCGGGGCTCGCCCGAAGGGTCGGCAATCCCGCCGCAGCCCGGGCCGTCGGCTTGGCCAATGCGCGCAATCCCATTTCGATCATCGTCCCCCTGCCACCGCGTCGTTGGTTCTTCCGGC
>DASTFP010000003.1:0-4677 GCA_035719865.1 Terrimicrobiaceae bacterium
GCGAGCGGCGCAATTTCAATGACTCCGCGATCCATGTATTTCTGAATCTCCTCGACCTCGAGCATGTCGTAAAGAGCATCGTAAAGCGGGCGCAGATACGGAAGAATTTTCTCTTGAAGATCTCCAGGCAGGAAACCGAGCGCCTCCCCCGCTTCAACGGCGGGGCGAGTCAGAATGATGCGATTAACCTTCTCCTGTTTCAGGGCCGCCACCGCTGTCGCCACGGCCAAATAGGTCTTGCCAGTGCCGGCAGGACCAATTCCGAAGGTGATGTCGCGCGTTTGCATGGCCAGAAGATAAGATTTCTGCCCATCCGTCTTTGGGATAACCGGGGGCTTGCGCGCCGACGTCTGGATGCGCAAGTCCAGAAGGCGGCCCAGATCGGTGCCGCCGTTTCGACCAGCGGCGTGCACCGCGTAGTTGAACTCCGCCCGCCGGATGACGACGCCGCGCTTGCGGGCCTCGTTCAATTGCTCGAAAACCTTGCGCGCGCGCGAAACGCCTTCTTCCCCACCCTCGATTCGCAGCCAGCCTTCGCGAGAGGTAACCCGCACGTCAAGCGCCGCCTCCAGTTCCCGGAGGAGCTTATCGTCGCCACCGTAAAGGGCCTGCACGGCGCGGGCGTTCTCAAACTCCAAAGTGAGAGTTTCCAGACTACCGGTAGCCATAAACGAGCGCCCAATTCGAGCGCTCTTGGGGCGATTTTTCCACCGTGACGATAGCGTAGTAGGCACCCGTCTTGGTGGGTGTGATCTTGGCTCCGGCGAACCGACCCTTCTGCCAGAATTCGCTCTCGGCAAGCTTGCCGTCGGAATCGTAGATATGGACGGTGATCACCGCGCCGCGAGTGTCCGTCGCAAGCCAGAATCCGTATTCGTTGCCCTTGAATAGCTGGGCGGTTACGGCTTGTTGGTCCTTGACGCCGAGATCGCCGCCCCAGGCATCTTCGCGGATTGTATAGCCTTGTTTGGCGTAGGGAGCTGCCGCTTCCTTGGCAAAGGAGAGCGCGTCATTCACGGTGGCCCATGCAAGGGGAACAGCCAAGGAAAGAGCAAGCGAAATCAGGGGAAATAACCTCGGTTTCATGGCGGCTCAGGCCTCCTGCGAGGTGATGACCACGACCATTTCGTTGGTCATCCTGTTGATCTTCTCAACGTTTGCCTGAGAAATTCCTCCCTTGCCAATCAGCGGTCGAATGTCACGCAGCAACTTGCGGACCCGCGAAACAAGCTCCTCCTTTTTCAAACGCGCATTGCGCATTTCGTCGATTCGTCGGCTAAAATAGTTGAGCAGCTCGGGCTGATTGAGCAGCTCGGCGCCGCTTGAAGAGTAACTTTTCTTTACGATCGATGTCAGCACCTCGGTGCCGCGAATCCATCCCCCGATACTCACGAGCTGAGCCAGATCATCGTCGCCGAGTTCCACCATGGCGCTGCGGACATCCTGGAGGGCGCCATCAAGCTCCTCGCGCACGGCCCGCCAGTCCTTGGCCTCCGCCTTGTCGATGATACTCTTGCTGCGAGCAATAACCGCCTTGCGGACATTGATGGCATCGGCAAGGTTGAGTACTTCCTGGCCAATCTGCTTGACGCTCTCAGAGTCTTCGGCCTCCACCGCGATGAATCCATCGGCAATCACGGTGCCGAGCAACAGCGCGACCTGGGCGCGATTGCCCGTGTTCTTGCCGAGATTTCCACGCATTTCGGCTTTCCAGTTCGGCGAGCCCAATTTGTCCAAGACATTAAAGATCTCGCTGGGAACAGGCACGACGACCTCGTCCACTGCGGCGGCTGGAAACTTCGACAGGTCGATGGATGGCGGGGGCGACTGCGCCAGAGAGCTCGCCAGGGCGAGCCCGCACAGAACAGGAAGGAGCAGGCGTGGCAGCATGGGAAAATTTCGCTTCGCGAAGGGCCGCAGCCCCGTTAAAAGCGCCCGCATCATTAGATGAATGCTGGAAGAATACAACACCTTCTTGATCGGGCGCGCGAGCAGCGATTGCTGGTAATAGGCGATGTCATGCTGGATGAATTCGTGTGGGGAAAGGTTTCCCGGATTTCCCCGGAAGCTCCCGTACCGGTCGTCGAAGTGCAAAGCGAATCCTTTTATCCCGGCGGCGCCGCGAACGTGGCGCGCAATCTTCGTCCCTTCTGCAAGGCGGTCCAGATCAGTGGGATGGTCGGAAACGACGACGCCGCCCGCCGGCTCAGAAGCCTCCTCGTCAACGAGGGCATCGCGATCGATGGTCTCATCGATTGCCCCGACGTGCCTACCATTGTCAAGACCCGGATCATTGCCCGCCAGCAACAGGTGGTGCGCGTGGATCGAGAAAGACGGGCACCAGCTCCGCTGCCCGTTCACGATTTAGCCTTGGAGCAACTGGCTGAAATTCTGCCGGACGTGGACGGAGTCATCTTCGAGGACTACGGGAAGGGCTTTCTGACCCAAAGCTTTGTCGATCGAGCGAGCACGATGGTCACCGAGGCGGGCAGAATCTTTACCGCCGATCCGAATCCGGGAAATCCGCTGCGGTGGACGGGTGCGACGACGATCAAGCCCAACCGATCCGAGGCGTTCGGCATGGCTGGCAAAACCGATCCCGGAGCCGCCGATAATCCCCTTGCGGACGAACCCCTTCTGGAGACCGGAGCTGATCTTCTGGAGAAACTAGCCCTCCGATCGGTATTGGTAACGCTGAGTGAGCATGGCATGCTGCTTTTCGATCGCGATCAGCCGCCCTACCACACCCCTACGCGCGCAAAAGAAGTGTTCGACGTTTCGGGGGCCGGCGATACCGCTATTGCTCTGTTCACACTCGCCCTCTGTGCGGGGGCAACCTTGCAGGAGGCGGCGGAAATTTCCAACCACGGCTCGGGGGTCGTCGTGGGAAAATTTGGAACGGCGACCCTCTCTCGCGAGGAACTCCTGGGCAGCTTTAAAAATCGTCCCGGCGGAGCATGATGGACGAGCACCGCGAGCCTCCGAGACACCGCGCCATCTTTCTCGACCGCGATGGCACGCTCATGGACGAGTTGGACTACTGTGACAATCCCGCCGACGTTCGTGCCATTCCCGGAGCCGCCAGATCACTCGCAGAGCTTCGGCGCCGCGGGTGGCTTAACATTGTCATCACCAACCAAAGCGGCATCGGCCGTGGCTACTTCACGGTGGAGGAATACGAGGCCGTTAACGCGGAACTTTTTCGGCAGCTTGGTGGTGCCATCGATGCCGCCTATTTTTCCCCTGACCATCCCGATCGGGCGACGCACCGACGGAAACCTGGTACGGGAATGATCGAGGAAGCGAGTTTCGACCACGGCATCGCCCCCGAAAGGTCCTGGTTCGTCGGCGATAAGGAGAGCGACATTGTCTGCGGGCGAACCGCAGGCTGCAGAACCATCCTCGTGCTGACTGGCTACGGCCGGCAGCACCGTGACTGCGGCGCCAGCTTCGTTGCGCAGGACTTCGTTGAAGCCGCGCAGATCATACTCCGAGAATCAAAATGAATGCCGTCGCCATTATTCCCGCCCGCTGGGCCTCCACCAGGTTTCCCGGGAAGCCTCTGTTCCCCATCTCGGGCAAGCCCCTTGTTCAGCATGTCTGGGAGCGCTGCCTGAAGGCAAGAACCATCTCCCGGGTCATCATCGCAACGGACGACATGCGCATCGCTGAAGCCGCGTTCGACTTCGGCGCCGAAGTCTCGCTTACGTCACCCAGGCATCCCAGCGGCACCGACCGCGTCGCTGAGGTCGCCGCCAAATTGAAGGGTTCGCCCTACATCATCAATGTTCAGGGTGACGAACCAACCCTGGAGCCAAACCTCATCGACCGACTCGTTCGAACGCTCCAAGGCGATCCGAAGCTGAAAATGGTCACCGCTGCCAGCCGCTTCGTGATCAAAACCGATGCCCTCAATCCCAATAATGTGAAGGTCGTGACGGCTCTTGATGGCAAGGCACTCTATTTCTCGCGCAGCTTCATCCCGTTCGACCGGGACGAGTCACAGCACTCATCGCTCGGCTTTCAACCCCTTTGGCATATCGGCATCTACGCTTACCGCCGCGATTTCGTCATGCAGTTCGTCCGCTGGAGGCCCACACCGCTCGAGCGCATCGAAAAGCTTGAGCAACTTCGCGCCCTCGAGCATGGCGCAACTATTCGGGTCGTTCCAACTCGCCATCGCGCGCTTGGTGTCGACGCCCCGGCAGATGTCCCCCTCGCTGAAGCGGCCCTGGCTCAAAGGCGCCGTCATAAGCCCTGAAGGATCGAATCCCCTTCCCCCGAAGGGTCCGCCCCCCCTTGCCAATTCCTCCTCCTCAAATACACTGACCGCACATGAAATACATTTTCGTGACGGGCGGAGTGGTGAGTTCCTTGGGCAAGGGGCTGGCCGCCGCCTCGCTCGGCACGCTGCTGGAGCATCGGGGACTTAAGGTCGCCCTGCAAAAGCTCGATCCCTATCTGAACGTCGATCCCGGCACGATGAACCCCTTTCAGCATGGGGAAGTCTACGTGCTGGCGGACGGCGCGGAGACAGATCTTGATCTCGGTCACTACGAGCGCTTCACCAATTGCGTGCTCACCCGGGCCAACAACGTGACCAGCGGCCAGGTTTACGAGACCGTCCTCGGAAATGAGCGCCGGGGCGACTATCTCGGAAAGACGGTGCAGGTGATT
>DASTFP010000004.1:0-8373 GCA_035719865.1 Terrimicrobiaceae bacterium
GGGGTGTTTTTCACTGTTTCGGGAATCGACCGGATCAGGCTATGGAGGTTATTGCGCTTGGGCATTTGGTTTCTTTCACCGGGATTGTAACCTTCAAGAACGCTGCGCTTGTTCGGGAGGCAGCTGTCACAGTTCCTGAAGATTCCTTCATGGTTGAGACCGACTGCCCGTATCTCGCGCCGGTTCCACATCGCGGAAAGCGCTGCGAACCCGCTTACACCCGTCTTGTCGCGGAGCAGATCGCCCGGGAGCGGGATGTTCCCCTCGAGGTGATCGCGCGTCAAACCACAGCCACTGCCGAGAAGTTCTTCCGTTTCGACTCCGTACGGCTCACCTAGGCCCGATCGCAGCCGTCAGCGGCAGAGTGTCTTCGCGGCTGTCGATGAGAAAAGCGGCGGAAGGTCCGCACGGAAGTTAAGAGTGTTGCGCGTGGAAAGGGGATGCGGCAGTTTCGAGGTATGCCGTCCTTTGACATTGTCTCCGAAGTCGACCGCATGGAGGTGAAGAACGCCATCGATCAGGCCCAGCGGGAACTGGCTTCCCGATTTGACTTCAAGGGCGTTCGCGCAACGATCGAACTCGATGCCAAGACCGGCTCGATTCTCCTGGCCGTGGACGATGGAGCGCGGCTCAAGGGCCTGCGCGAAATCATCGTCAATAAGCTCGCCAAGCGCGGCATCGACTTGCGCAATGTCGAGCACAAGGATCCGGATATCTCGCCCCTTGGCCATTCGCGGCAGGAGCTCGCCATCAAACAAGGCTTCGAGGGCGACAAGGCCAAGGAAATCACGAAGGCCATCAAGGCTCTGGCGCTGAAGGTGCAGGCGACCCTTCAGGACCGGCAGATCCGCGTTACGGGAAGTAAGAGAGACGACCTTCAAAAAGTCATCGGGTTTTTGCGGGGAGCTGAATTTGGTGTCGCGCTCGCCTTTAAGAATTTTCGGGACTAGGAAATCACCCCTTATTCCGATTTCGGAACGTTGCTTTCGATTTCGTGAGCAATGCGCAGGGCCGCATCGCGCGGGGATTTTGCGGCGGTGATCGGGCGTCCGATGACCAAACGGTCCGCGCCCGCGCGAATCGCCTCGGCCGGAGTCATCACGCGCTGTTGATCATCGGACGCCGAGCCGGCCGGTCTCACCCCCGGAGTTACGATCGTCAGCGTATCGCCGAATTTGGTCCGCAAGGGCGCGATTTCTCGAGGGCTGCAGACCACGCCGCGCAGGCCAAATTGGCGCCCGAGAGCCACAAGCCCGGCAACCTGCTCCTCTGGAGTCCTGAGGACGCCGATTCCGCGCAATTCGGCTTCGTCGAAGCTTGTGAGGACTGTTACGCCGAGAACCAGCAAGGGTGAACCGGCCGCGGCTTCCACGGCGCTTCGCACCATCCGGCCTCCGCCCGAGAGGTGAATTGTGGCCATCTCAACGCCAAGGCTCACGGCCGAGCGCATCGCTTCGCGGGTTGTGTTCGGGATGTCGTGAAGCTTGAGATCCAGAAATACTTTCAGGCGGCGTTCCTTAAGGATTTTGACGATGGCCGGGCCCTCCGCCGTGAAGAGTTGCAGACCGACCTTAACCCAGCAGATGGCGTCATCAAGGTCGTCGACGAGGCGAATGGCGGAAAGTGAATCGGGCATATCCAATGCCACGATGATTTTTTCTTTAGAGAGGGAGGTCATTTGCGCAGGATGCGCGCGCCATGAAGCTGCGCGCGCCCGGCAAAGTCAATTTGCAACTGAGGGTTCTTGGCCGTCGTTCGGACGGGTTTCATGAAATCGAAACTCTCATGCTTCCGATTTCTCTGGCGGACGAGATTTTTGTTGAGGTCTTTTCTGGAGCCGCAGTCGGGGTTTCTTGCGACGACCCCGACGTGCCCGAGGGGGAAAGCAATCTTGCCGCGAAGGCTGCAGCCGAATTCTCACGGCGCACCGGTTTGCGATTTGGCGCGCGCATCGCCATCCGCAAACGAATTCCCATGGGCGCCGGATTGGGTGGAGGAAGCAGCGACGCGGCGGCAGTGCTTGTCGCCTTGAACTCGATCTTCGAGACGCGCCTGGGCATCGAACGACTCGAAGAGATCGCCGCAATATTGGGGTCCGATGTTCCATTCTTCGTCCGCGGGCAACCGGCAATGTGCCGCGGGCGCGGAGAAATCATCCGGCCTTTCGACGTTTTTGAGAAATTGAACCTGCTCTTGCTCAAACCACCCTTCGCCGTCGAAACTCCATGGGCCTACAAGGCATGGGCCGCCTCGAGCTCGCTCCGCGCCGATCCCGAGGATGAGCAGGATCTCGGCTGGACAAAGATCTTCAATGCGCTTGAGCGTCCAGTCTTTGAGAAATTCCTGATGCTGCCGGTGATGAAGGACTGGTTGAGACAACAGCCGGAGGTCCGGGCGGCCGCCATGTCTGGGTCGGGTTCGACCCTCTTCGCGGTCATGAGGGAGGGTGGGTCCGCTCACGATCTCGAAGAACGATTGAAAGTTGAGTTCGGAGAAACCCTCTGGACGGCCGTGTGCGAGGCGCCCCTCTGAACGGCGATGTTTCCACGCCGGGTCTGATCCGGGCGCGGGAGCGAGCTTTATTCGAACCGGACGGCGCGGGCCGGAGCGATTCGGGCGGCGCGCCAGGCCGGAATGAGCGCGGCAAAAAGAGCGGCTCCGATGATCCAAAAGGGCGTCGCGGCCAATGGGAGCGTCGGATAGTTTAGATCGATGGTCCAGCCGAAGAAGGCCTTGTTGATGACCCAGGTAAGGACCACCGCCAGTGCGCCGCCGGAGGCGAGTCCGCTTAGCGCGGCGGTCAACGCGATGAGGACGGCTTCCGCGAGGAAGACGCCGAGCACCTGCGGACGCGACGCTCCCACGGCCCTCAAGACACCGATCTCCCGCTCGCGTTCGATGACGAGCGCACTCAGAGAGAAGAGGACTCCGACAACGGCAACCACGATGGCGATGCTTCGGAGAACCGAGGTGACTGCGAAAGTCTCATCGAAGATGTCGAACACGCGCTGGCGCAACGCCGCGTTGTCGTAGAGGACGAATTGCCCCTCGCCTCCGAAGCGTTCTCGGAATGCGTGGCTCACCGATTCTCCCAGCGAGGGATCGCGCAACTTGAGGGCAAGAGAGTGCACCCGGTGATCGAGCCAATAGCGATCGAAGAGCGTTCGGGGCATAAGGACCATGCCACGGTCGCGCGTGAAGTCCCGATAAATTCCACAAACCTCGAATTGCTGAATGCCGGCAGGTGTCGGCAGCGAAATCTTCTCTTTTGGCGCAACGCGAAACCGGTTCGCGAAGCTCTCAGAAATGGCCACGGATTTGCCGGACTGGAACTCCTCCCCGGCTCGATCGCCGGCCAGAAATTCCAGGCGTCCCCGGGCCTTGCCGTTGGTGACGCCGAGCGTCGTCGGTTCCTCGCGAAAGCGAACCGGAACCTCACGAAACGTGCCAACCTCAAGCACTTCGGGCTGTGCTTCGGCCCATGCATAGGCCTCTTCGGGAAGAAAAGACTGCAATCCAGCAATTTCATTGGCGGCGGGAGCGACGTAAAGATCGGCCGTCAAGGTTTGCCCGACCCAGCGCTGGACGCTCGAGCGAAACGAGTGAATCATGACGGTCACGCTGATCGCCATCGCGACTGCTGCGGCAAGGGCCGCGATCGTAAGGGCGTTGCGATGAAGCGAGCGCACGAAATGGTTGGTGGCCAGACGGGAAAGGACGCCCAATTTCCGGCAACAGAACGCCACGGCCAGGGCGAGCCAAGGTACCAGGAACGAGAATCCGGCAATGATTGCGCCGGCAGCCGCGAAGCCCGAATACTTGGAGCCGCCACCAAGTGAATAGTAGCAAAGCCCGACAGCTGTACCGAGAAGAAGGATGGCCCAAGCGAACCCCCGCTTGCGAAGCGGAGAAAAAATCTCGATTCCGGAGCCGGGATGCAGGATGCGCGCGGGGTTACAGTCTGCGGCTTCCGAGGCTGGCAGCCACGCCGCGAGAAGCGACGCGCCCATCCCGATCGCCAGCGCTTCCAGCATCTGGCGATTCGAGAGAGCGGAATTCTCGATTCGGACGAGTTCGTACAGCGAAGAAACACTTTGTGATACCGGATTCGCGATCCAACCGGCCAATACGGGGGCGAGCACAATGCCCAAGGCCACCCCGGCGAGGGACTCGAGCGCCGCCTGGCCGAGAAACAAACGCCGGATTTCGCCCCGCGTGGCGCCGTTCGCTCTCAGAATGGCGATTTCGAAGCGCCGGCGGATGACGGCTGCGCCGACACTGTTGGAAATGAGAAACATTCCGACGATGACGGAAACCAGGCTGAGCGCAGTGATGTTGAGCTGGAAAGCGCCGAGCATCGACTCCATTTCCTGGCTTCGGGCCGCTGGCGGGGAAACTTGGGCGTCAGTCGGCACCATGCGCCGCACGGCTTCAGCCAAGATTTCCGATTGCGAGGGATCCTCCAGCAGAATCTGAATAGAGGAAACGCGGCCCGCCCTCCCGAAGAGCTCCTGGGCCCAACCAATATCCATCGCCACGAGGCGAGGATCGTCCCTCGCGGATGCAGTCTCGGGCATAAACAGGAACGCGGGCCGGAGTGTGCGGATGTTGCTGCCTGCGAGCACCTCAAAAGCTGTCGTCTTCGCGAATCCGGGCTGCACCGCGATCGCCTCCGGATCACCCAGCCAAACGTCGAGATCGAGAGAATGATCGCCGGCATCTCGCAGCCGAAATGGGAAAATTTCCCTGCCGGTGAACGGATCGACACCCAGAATGCGGAGGTATTCGCCGGGGACGCCGGGAAAGGTGACCACTCCCTCTACGATCGGTGTGGCGGCCTTCACTCCCGGGATCGCTGCGACCGCCGGCAGCAGGGCATCGTCCAAATCGCCGCGGATCTCGAGGTGGGCCCGGCCGGTTGTGAGCTCCGCAGCAGAGCGAAAGCTGGCAACGGCTTCGCGGTTGGCGATCTGGATGGCGAGGAAGACTGTTATTCCCAGGGCGATGCCAAGGATGTTGAGCGCCGTCAGGAGCGGGTGTCGCCAGGCTTGCCGCACGGCCTGCCGCCAGAACAAGCGCGCGAACCGCATAATCGTGCCCGCCCCGCCTATCCCACCGAACGCACCGAGGCGCGTTGAAGAAGGCGCTGGATGCGTTTGATGGCGGACTCTTCGGTTATCTTCCCATCGCCGTCCGTGATGTAAAACGTGTCCATGGCAACGTCCATTTCCGTCGTGATGCGTGAGAGTTCAATGTTGACGTCGGTTTCGCCCAGAGCGCGCAACAAATCGTAAAGAAGGCCCAGCCGATCGGGGGTTTGGATGTCTACGAGAGTGAAGGTTGGGTGGGAGGTATTATCCACAACGATCTTGGTCGGTATTTCGGCTTCCTGGGAGATTCGATACGTGCGCAGCGCGACCTGCTTGCCCAGGAGAGGGCTAAAGTCGTAGTCCTCGTAAGCCAGCGAGTCGGTAAGCCTGGTTTCAACGCGAGTGATATCCCGGGCGCTGGTGACCGGTGTGAGCTGGGTGCTGCAGACGCGGAAGATGTCCAGCGCAAGGTTATCACCGCGCGTGAAGACATCGGCGCTCAGAATGTTCACCTGCGCGGAAAGGAAAGCGCCGGCGATTCGCTCGAGAAGTCTCGGGCGGTTCCAGCCGCACACCCAAACCTCGCTATGTCCCTGCTCAGGCCGCGCGATCCACTTGAAGACCGGTGAAAAGGCAGGCGGATCCTCGCGCATAAGATGGGTCTCCAGAAACGTTCGGAAAAAGCGCACATGACCGGCAATCTGCTCGGAATCAAACATTTGAAAGTAGCGTTCGGGCATGTGCTCGAAGTGAGCTTCCATCTCGTCGGCAAAGTCTTTTGGCAAACGCCTTGAGACTGCCTCCCGGAGGTCCTCCACGTTCCTGCGGAATTGCGCGATGTCGATTCGTCCCCCTTCGAAATAGTCGATTGCGCGGCGATAAAGCGTCCAGACGAGACCCTCCTTCCAGTCTGACCAGTTCTGGTCACTGGTTCCCTGTCCGTCCGCAAGGGTCAGAAGCATGAGGGCTTCGAGGTTGGCCCTATTGCTTACGATGCCCGCAAACTCGGCGATCGTCGCAGGATCGTCCAGGTTTCGTTTTTGGGCGGTGAAGGAGACCTCGTAGTGGGAATTGACGAGGGTGATAAGCATCCGGCGCCGTTCCGGGGAGAGCTGCAGGCGTCTGGCAACCTTCTGCGCGAGAAATGCGCTGGCATCTTCATGATGGCGCTTATTGGACGCCTTTCCGGTGTCATGCAAGAGAAGTGCCAGGTAGAGCATCGCGGGGTCTTCGAGTTTTTGAAACATCGCGCGGTAGCCGCGGAACTTTTCTTCCTCTGCGAACAGGATTCCATCCAGCTTCTCGATGCAGACCAGGGTGTGTTCGTCAGCCGTGTAGCGGTGGTAAAATTCGTGCTGAACGAGGCAGGTTAGCGCTCCGAACTCGGGAATGTAACGTCCGAGGAACCCAAGGTCGTGCATTTCGCGGAGGATCCGCCCGACCTCGCCTTTGCGCGAAAGGATCGCGAGGAAAGTCTCCCGCGCAAGGCGGGCATATTGGAAGGTCCGATTGATCAAGCGGAGCCGTCGCCGGATGGAATCGCGCAATTCGGAGCTGAAACTTAACTGCCGCACCTGGGCGTGATGAAACGCGCGGATGAGCCGGTAGGGATCCTCGGTGAATATTTCTCTTGATTCTTCGTACAACTTGCCTTCCCGCGCGACGAAGCCGTCGAATTTTTCTGCTCTGGGCCGGAAGATTCCGAGAAACCCCGATTTCTCCGGAACCACGCTCATGCGCTCGATCACAGACTTGGTGATGAGGTGGATATTCCGGGCGTGGCTGAAATACTCCCGCATGAAGGCCTCAACCCGATGCAAAATGTGCCTTTGAGGAAAATTGAGCCCCGCGGCGACCCGGCCTTGGAGCTGAAGGGTTAGGCTGTCCTGGGACCTTCCCGTAATGTAGTGCATCTCGGTGCGGACGCGCAGCAGGAAGTCGTAGCTCTTTTCAAGGGCGCGACGCTCCGAATCGCGAAGAAAGCGTCCATCAACCAGTTTGGCGGTCGTATTGATTCGCTCCTTGAAATAGCTGATCCATAGCGTGCTGTGATAGTCGCGCAGACCACCGACGCCTTGCTTCACGTTGGGTTCCTGCATGAAGACGCTTCCCCCGTAGCGGGAGCGTGTCTCGGCCTGATTTGCAAGGCGCCAGGAGACATATTCGCCTTCGCGGCCCCGCACGCATTCGTTCTCGAAATGCTTCTTGAATTCAACAAACAGGTCGCGCTCCCCGCTGAGATAACGGGACTCCAGCAGAGATGTCCTGGTGACCATGTCGCCGCCGGCCTGCTTGATGGTCTGGGCAATCGAGCGCGTGGAGTGGCCAACCTTGTATCCGATGTCCCACAACGTCATCAGGGTCTTGCGAATGACTTCCTCGGCAACTCTCGAAGGCTGGCTCTTCGGGAGCAGAAACATGATGTCGACGTCGCTGAATGGCGCGAGCTCCCGGCGTCCGTAGCCACCAAGGGCGGTGACAACCAGCGGCTCGGTGAGGCCTTTGGGAGCGGCCGAGCGGATGATACCCTCGAAAAGCTCCTTGAACAAGATGTCCACCAAATCACTCCGCTGGCGCGCGACCTCTCTTCCGCCAGCCCCCGCGTGGTGCCACATGCGAAGCCGGTGCTCTTCCACCTTGCGGAATCCCCGAAAGATTTCGATGCTCTCTCCAACGCGTTTGAGGGCCTTTTCCCGCAGTGCGCGGGCCGCGTTTTCCAAGGCATGCTCGTTCGGGGTGATCATCGGCTGCGTCGGGCAAGACGCCGGGGACGTGGCAGTCCCAGGGCGAAAATGGGCCTTCTCAAAGCGGAATGGCCGCACCCGCTCGCAATCATTTCCTCCGCGACAGCCTTCATCTGGGGATGAAATGGTCCGAGTTACTTGGCACGGATGACGATTTCGACGCGGCGATTAATCTGCTGATCCTCTATGGTCCCCGAGGCGGGGGCGATAAGTCGCGACTTGCCGAAGCCACGGGCAGCGATTCGCTCAGGTGGAATTTTCATCATCGCGACCAGCCAGGCCTTCACCGTCTCCGAACGGCGACGGCTGAGATCGAGGTTATACTCGTCTGGGCCGAACGAATCGGTGTGGCCCTCGATAATGAACGAGGCTTGCGGGTTTCGTTTGATCAGAGTGCCAAGTTTTTCGAGGCTGGCGAGAGCCTCCGGACGGAGGGTTACCTGATCATAGTCAAAGAGCAAATCGGTCGGCATCAGGATGGGCGCCGTCTCCGAGCTGAGAGGACCGGTACGCGCGAGGAGATCATCCAGGTTGCTAAA
>DASTFP010000005.1:0-5440 GCA_035719865.1 Terrimicrobiaceae bacterium
ACCACGATTCCAATCGACCTTTTTTCGAACTTTTTCTTCATCAGCATCAAATGGCGTCTTCTCCCCTGAACCAAAGGCACTGGAGAGAAATGGAGGATTTGAAGCGGCGGAATCTGGGTTTAATTGAAGATTGCATCGTGCGCGGCCAGGCCGGCGGAGAACTCAGGCCGGGCAATCCGCGCTTGTTCGCGGTCGCCTTTCTTGGCGTGACCCTCCAAATGATTCGGCACTGGATTCGCGAACGCGGGGTCGGGCAGCTCGCCGATTCGGCGGATTTTGCCGCCGATTGCTTCTTGAATGGCGCGGCAACGCTTCGATCTTCACATTGGAAGCTCGCGTGAAGACCATTTCGCTCTTTGTCTCCTTGGCGCTGCTTGTCGTTTTGCCGGCCTGCCAAAGGGCCGCTTTGCAGAGAGCGCCCGAGGCGTCGCCGGCGCCTGTCGAAGTGGCCGCCGCGGAGGTGCGGACAATGCCCATCGAGATGCAGGCGATCGGGGCGGTCGAACCGCTGGCAAGCGTGCAGCTCAAGTCCAAGGTTCAGGGCGAGATTTTGCGGGTGCACTTTGCCGACGGCGCGGATGTGCGCGCCGGCGATCCGCTTTTCGAGATCGATGCGCGCCCTTTCGAGGTCGCGCTGAAGCGCGCGCGGGCGAATCTGGAGACGGTGCGGTCCGCCGCTGCCAACGCCTCCGAGCAGGCCGACCGTTACACGACTTTGATAAAACGCGGCGTTGCCTCGAAGGAACAGTTCTCGCAGTTTCTTTCGACAGCCGAGTCCCAGAAAGCCGTGTTGGACGCCCGACAGGCAGATGTGGATGAAGCGCAGCTCTCCCTGGACTGGACACAAGTGCGGGCCCCAATCTCCGGTCGCGCGGGGGCGGCTCTCCTGAAGCGGGGCAATATCGTGAACGCCAACACCGATGTGCTCACGGTCATCAATCAGGTGCAGCCAATCTATGTCACGTTTTCACTGCATGAGGCCGCGCTCGCGGACGTCCGCCAGTCGCTGGCGAAGGGCAAGCCCATCGTCAGCGCGCACGACCCGGACACCGGGCGCCTGCTTGGCACCGGCGAACTGACGTTTGTGAATAACGCGGTCGATAGAACCTCCGGTATGATCGCATTCAAGGGGACATTCCCGAACGAAGAGGACACCCTGTGGCCCGGGCAATTCGTGGATGTGACGCTAAGGCTCGGCGAGGAGGCCGACGCAATTGTCGTTCCGACGACAGCGATCATGGAAGGACAGGAGGGCCCGCAGGTATTCGTGGTTTCCGACGATACGGCCACCCTCCGCAAAGTGAAGGTCAGTCGTGCGGTGGGAGATCAAACCATTGTAAGGGAGGGTCTCAAGCCTGGCGAAGTGGTCATCACCAGCGGCCAGCTTCGAGTATCCCCGGGCGGAAAAGTCGCCGTCAGCCAAGCCGCCAAATCAAACGTCGCCGAGAGTATCGCGCCTGCCGAGCCATGAGCTTGACCGATCCGTTTGTCAGGCGCCCGATCATGACGACCCTCGTCATGGTCTCAATTCTTGCGGCCGGCCTTCTTGCCTACTTCCGCCTGCCGGTCAGCGATCTGCCGAACGTCGATTTCCCGACGATTAACGTCTCCGCGAGCCTTCCGGGCGCGGACCCGGAAACGATGGCGTCCTCGGTGGCCACGCCTTTGGAGAAGGAGTTTTCCACGATTGCGGGCATCGAGTCGATGACTTCGACCAGTTCGCTGGGTGCCACGAGCATCACCATCCAGTTCGATCTCGCCCGGAACATCGATGCCGCCGCGCAGGACGTGCAGGCCGCCATCTCGCAAGCGCAGCGGGATCTCCCGACCGAGATGCCCTCGCCGCCTTCGTTTCGCAAAGTGAATCCCGCCGAGCAGCCCATCCTGATGCTGGCGGCCTACTCCGAGTCCCTCCCGCTCAGCAAGGTCGACGAATCGGCGGAGACGCTGATCGGCCAGCGCCTCTCGACCGTTAGCGGTGTTGCGCAGGTCGACGTCTTCGGCTCCCAAAAATTCGCGGTGCGCGTCAAGGTGGATCCGCGCGAACTCGCCGCCCGCGGGATCGGTATTGATGATGTCGAAAATGCCGTTCGCGAGGCCAACTCCAACGAGGCGACCGGCGAGCTCGATGCCGGCGCAAAGTCGCGCGCTATCAAGACCACAGGCAGGCTCGAACGCGCGGAAGACTTTCAGGAACTTATCGTTTCCTACCGCGACGGCTTTCCTGTCCGGCTCAAGCAAATTGCGACCGTCATTAACAGCATCGAGGACGATAAGAATGTTGGGTGGTACAACCAGGTCCGAGGCATCGTGCTGGCAATTCAACGGCAGCCGGGGGCCAATACCGTCGAAGTCATTGATCGCATTCGTGAACTGCTGCCGACTTTCAAGGCGCAGCTGCCGGGAGGCATCAAGCTCGACATCCTCTACGACCGCTCAAAGTCCATCCGCGAGTCGTTGCACGACGTGCAACTGACCCTGGTGCTGGCGATTGCGCTCGTCGTGCTGGTCATTTTCATATTCTTGCGCAACGTCCGCGCCACCCTCATTCCCAGCGCTGCCATCCCCCTCTCAATCATCGGAACCTTCAGCGTGATGTATCTGTTGGGATTCAGCGTAAACAATTTCTCCCTCATGGCACTCATTCTTGCCGTCGGCTTCGTGGTCGATGACGCCATCGTCGTGCTCGAGAATATCGTCAGGCACATCGAGAAGGGCCAATCCCCTCTCGAGGCTGCTCTCAACGGCGGGCGCGAGATCGGCTTTACGATCCTGTCGATGACGCTCTCGCTCGCGGCTGTTTTTATTCCCGTGCTTTTCATGGGAGGCATTTTGGGGCGCCTGCTCAATGAATTTGCCGTCACCATCGCGGTGGCCATTCTCATCTCGGGGTTCGTTTCTCTCTCGCTCACTCCGATGCTCTGCAGCCGCTTTCTGAAGGAGGCGCATGGCTCGAGCAGGAACGCGCTGTTCCGTTGGTCGGAGTCCGTCTTTGACCGGCTCCTCGATGGTTACCGAAAGACGCTGCTCCTCGCGCTGCGCCACCACCTCGCAGTATCGCTCGCTGCCCTCGCGATGGCCCTGGTGACCATCTGGATGTTCATCGATGCTCCCAAGGGATTTCTACCCAACGAGGATACCGGCCGCATCCTGATCTCCACGGAGGCCGAGCAGGGCATCGCCTTTGACAGGATGATCGACCTCCAAAAACAGGCCGCGGAAATCGTCTCCAGAAATCCATCCGTGGAGTCATTCATGTCGCGTATCGGGGGAGGCAGTGGCGCGAGTTCCGGCAATGCGGGGCGGCTCTTCCTGACACTTAAGCCGCGCAACGAACGCCCCCCGATCGATGAAATGATCCGCCAGCTTCGCAAGGATCTTGCGGGGATTCCCGGCCTGAAAGTCTTTCCTCAGAACCCTCCCGCAATTCGTATCGGCGGCACGGTGACAAAGAGTCTTTACCAGTTCACCCTCTTCGGGCCCGACCTTGACGTCCTTTACGAGGCCGCGGCGAGAATGGAGAACCGGATGAAGCAGATTCCGGGAATTGTGGACATCACCACGGATCTTCAAATCACGAGCCCTCAAGTGCTTGTCGACATCAACCGTGACAAGGCTTCGAGCCTCGGCATCAGCGCGGGCCAGATCGAGCGCGCCCTGGGCAGCGCCTACGGCGCAAGGCAAATCTCTACCATCTACACCCCGACGGACCAATACCGGGTCATCCTTGAAGCTGAGGAGGATTTCAAGCGCGAGTCTGCGGACCTTTCCCGCCTCTACGTCCGATCTTCGGGGGGGCGGCTTGTTCCGCTGAGTGCGGTCGCACAATTCAAATCGCAGGTCGGTCCGCTTACGGTTCAACACCTGGGGCAGCTCCCGGCGGTTACCCTTTCCTTCGATCTCGCCAAGGGGACATCGTTGGGGAACGTCGTTCCGGTTATCGAACGCGCGGCCAAAGCGGAACTTGGCGAGCAAATCACCACCCAATTTCAGGGCGCGGCCCAGGCGTTTCAGGCGTCACTTGGAAACCTCGGCATGCTCCTGCTGATGGCCGTCCTGGTCATCTACATCATCCTCGGGATCCTTTACGAAAGCTTCGTTCACCCTCTGACGATTCTCTCCGGTCTCCCGTCCGCCGGTTTCGGCGCGCTGCTGACGCTTGCTCTCTTCGGCGAGGAGCTCAACGTCTACGGCTTCGTTGGCCTGCTTATGCTCATCGGAATCGTCAAGAAGAACGCCATCATGATGATCGACTTTGCCCTCGACGCGCAGCGAAATGACCGAAAGCCTCCCGCCAGCGCGATCTTCGACGCCTGCATCGTACGGTTCCGACCGATCATGATGACCACGCTGGCCGCCATGATGGGCACCCTTCCAATCGCCCTGGGGCTCGGCGCAGGAGGCGACGTGCGACGCCCTCTGGGCCTCGCAGTGGTCGGGGGTCTGGTGATCTCGCAAATCGTCACCCTCTATATCACGCCGATCATCTACCTGTATCTCGAGCGCCTGCAGCAGCGGATCGGCAGGAAATCCTCTGCCACGCGTAAACCACAGGAAGCGCCTGCTCCGGAACTCGCTCCTGTCAAATAGCTCTCGCTCGCCGCGCGGTGACCTCCCGCTTTGGTTTCCGGATTCGGTCAAGCGAGCGCCGAATTAAACGGACTTGGTTTCGTCCAAGTCCCACAGATCATCAGCCCCAAATTCCGGACAGCACGAGCCCGCCTCGACATAACAGCTCTCGCAGAGCCAGCCTGCGCCGACTTTGACAGCCCTGGGCGCCCCGCATCGCTCGCAACTCTGGCCCGCGACATCGCTTGGGGCGCTTCCAGACCGCCGGGTCTCCCGCACCTCAGATTCCATGGAATAAATGATCGCACAGCTCAGGATCCCCGCAAGCTCGCGGGAACGGCCACTCTTGCACACAGGCACAAATGGGCTTCCTTTCTTCTTATGACTTCAGACGAACGCACTCTTATTTCCGATCTTTTTGACAGGTTGAAGCAAGCTGGCGTCCAGCAGAAGGACGCCGAAGCCGACGCCTACATTCGCAGCAAGGTGTCGGAGCAACCCGCGGCTCCATACCTCCTGGTTCAAGCCACCCTGGTCATGCAGCAGGCGCTCGCGGCGGCGCAAAGCCGGATCGCCGGACTCGAAAAGCAACTGGCTGAGACGGCCCGCCCCGCTCCGGAATCCGGGAGTTTCCTTTCCGGCGTAGCAAATCTTTTTGGTGTAGGGCCGTCCCAGCCGCCTCCACGCGCCGCGCAGACGCCACCGCCGCTCCCGCCTCAGCCTGCACCGCAGGCCGCTTACGCTCAGCCGCCAGTCCCCCAAGGTTTCCAAAGTCGCGGCGGCGGCGGCTTTCTCCAAGGCGCCCTATCCACTGCCGCCGGAGTCGCCGGGGGAGCGCTCCTTTTCCAGGGCATTCAGAACTTGATGGGTC
>DASTFP010000006.1:0-13852 GCA_035719865.1 Terrimicrobiaceae bacterium
TGCCGAGTCGATCCTGGCCACCGGTCGCCGCACATTCGAAGCCTGTTTTCGAGATGCGCCCGACGGATTTCTTGCTAGATTCGAGTTGTTGTTTCCCTCCGATTGGAAATGGGAGTGGCGGCGCACCGTGGAGCAGCCGACTACGGATGCCACTTGGCGGCTGATCAGTCGGATTGCAGCCCGAGAACCATGCTTCGTCTAACGCTCCCCGACGGTCCCCTTCGTGCCGAAGGCCGAATTGTCCGCGCCGACGACTATTCGGCATCGATCGAGGCGGAGGAGATTGTTGCCAGGGCTCGCAACAAGGCGAAGGTGATTGAGGAAGAAGCGCAAAAGTCATTCGAGTCGGAAAAAAAGCGGGGTTATGAGGAGGGTCTTGCAGCCAGCAAGCAGCGGGAGACGGAGTCGCTCGTCGAGATTCACGCCAGAATGGTTGAGTACCTCGGAGAGGCCGAATCCAGCATCGTCGAAGTCGTCGAACACTCGCTTGCACGGATTCTCGGCGAGATTGGCGATCGTGATCTCATTCTTCGGGTCGTGCGGAAGGCGCTCGAGAGCGTTCGCGGCCAGCGGCGGGTGGAAATTCGCGTTCATCCGTCGCGACTGCAGGACCTCAGAAATGATCTCGATGCCCTACGCCGGGAATACCCGAGCATTCCGGTGATTGAAGCTGAGGGCGACCCGGCACTGGACGAACGCGGTTGCGTGCTTCGTTCGGACATCGGTGTCGTGGACGCAAGCGTCGAGCGGCAATTGGCCGCGATTCGGACGGCCATGAAACGAGTCGTCCGAGCGCCACAAAAACCGCCGGCGCCGCCTTCGTAGGCGAATCTCGCCTGGCGAAACAGCCGTTCTTCCCATGAATGAATCTCCCCTGAAATACATCACGACGATGCTCGGCAAGGCCGTCGCTGAGAGCGTGCCGCTCGAGATTCGCGGGCGAATCGTGGAGGTCTCCGGGACGATGGTGCGTGCGACCATTCCCGGTGTGCGTATCGGTGAAATGGTGACACTGCGAAATCCGGACGGCAGTCTCGAACTCAAGGGTGAGGTGGTCGGACTGAGCGGACAGATGGCCGTGATCTCTCCGCTGGGAAAATTTTTCGGTTTGGCGTCCACGACGGAAGTCACGAGCAGCGGTCACGTCATGACAGCTCCCGCCGGTCCGGAGGTTCTCGGACGCGTCCTCGACGGGCTGGGACGGCCGATCGACGAGGAGAAGAAGGGGCCGCTCGCAGCCAGCCAGTTTTATCCGGTCTTTGCGAGGCCGCCCAATCCGTTGAAGCGGCGGATTATCGATCATCCGGTTACCCTGGGCCTGCGGGTCCTCGACGGAATGCTGACGTGCGGCCAGGGACAACGAATGGGCGTGTTCGCTGCGGCAGGAGTCGGAAAAAGCACGCTTCTTGCCCAGATCGTCGGGAAGACGGACGCTGAGATTGTGGTCATCGCTCTGATCGGCGAGCGCGGGCGCGAGGTCCGCGAATTCCTCGAGAGAGATTTGGGAGCCGAGGCCATGCAGCGGTCTGTGGCCGTCGTTTCGACGTCCGATCGCCCGGCGATGGAACGTCTGAAGGCAGCCTACGTGGCGACAGCAATCGCAGAGTACTTTCGGGACTCGGGACGGAACGTGCTGCTGTTGATGGATTCGGTGACGAGGTTTGCACGCGCGCAACGCGAGATTGGTCTTTCGGCAGGAGAGCCCCCAACGAGACGGGGGTTTCCTCCCTCAGTTTTCGAAGCCCTGCCGCAATTGATGGAGCGTGCCGGGCAATCCGATCGCGGCTCGATCACCGCGCTCTATACAGTTCTCGTCGAAGGCGACGACATGACCGAGCCCGTGGCCGATGAAACGCGTTCGATCCTCGACGGCCATATCGTGCTCTCGAGGGATCTTGCAGCCGCCAACCATTATCCCGCGGTCGATGTTCTGGCCAGTGTCAGTCGGGTGATGTCGGCGATCGTGAATCCAGAGCATCGCGAAGCCGCGGGGAAACTGCGGCGCATGCTGGCACGATACAAAGAAGTGCAGCTTCTCGTTCGGTTGGGCGAGTACAAGAAAGGGAATGATCCCGAGACAGACGACGCCATCGAGCGGATGGACCGCATCAATGCCTTTTTGGGGCAGGACCGGGCCGAGACGTCAAGTTTCAAAGAGACCGTTCAGAAGCTGATCGAAAGTGTTTCCTGAAGCGCTCGAGAACCCTCGAACGATGCGACAATCCTATCCGCTGGCGACTCTGCTGGCGATCCGTGAGCGGCGCGAGCAGGACGCGGCTCTGGAACTTTCCAGGCGAGAACAGGTGCTGGCCAATGCGGAGGAGGCCCTGCGCCGCTGCCAGGAGGCATTGGATTCCTTCCGTCAATGGCGGCCCGCCGAGGAGGACCGACGATGGAAGCATTTTCTGGCGAAGGCCTCTCAAAAGAAGGATTTGGATGCCTTTCGTGAATCGCTTGCCGATCTCGAACGTGAGGAACTCTTGCTTGAACAAAAGGTTGACGATGCCGGCAAATCGGTCGAGGCTGCCCGGTCCGATCGGGACGAGGCGGCGCGCCGGCACATCGAGCTCGCGCGCCAGCTTGAAAAGCTCAATGAACACCGAAAAGAGTGGACCCGGGAAAGCGAACGCGAAGAACAGCGCTCCGACGAAAAGGTTCTCGAGGATTTTCATCGACGGCGGGAGGAAGCGAGGTTTACTGAGGAGTTGGATTTCAATGTGTTGTGACTGATATCTCGTCGACCAATAAATCCTCCCCCCTCCAGCCGGAAGACGGCGAGAACACTTCGCCTGCGCTGCCGGTCGATGAGGAGGACTGCCTTCGATTTGAGGCGTTGCTCGACTCCGGAATGGCAGAGAGTGAAGTGCGCCCCGGCGGCTTGCTGGCCGGACAACCTGCTCCACAGGAAACCGGGGATCCGAGTTCCTCGAACGCCGAAGAGAACTCAAGTGGACAAACTGAAAGCTCGTCCAGTGAAACAAATCAGCCATCGAGTCAATCGTCGACGTCAACACCCCAGTCACAAACCTCCCAGACCTCGCAGAACTCTAAGGACGACTCTTCCGGCTCAGGGACAAATTCGGGTGGGGGGTCGTCCAAGCAGTCCTCCGAGGCAAATCAATCAGTTTCCGAAGGCTCCGCCGTGGCACCTCTCATCGGTCAATCGATCCTGAGTTCTCTGGGCATAAGTTCCTCCGCCCCGGGGGGGGTGGAATCGACAGAGGCCGTCGGCGCGTCCCGAACGGTCGCCGAACTTGGCAGTGAGTTGGTTGACCGTCTTTACTCCGCGTCTCCAGACGACGAGAAAGGTGGCGTGCTGCTGAAATTCAAGGATGATCTGCTTCCTGAAACGGAAGTCCGACTTTTCAAGGACGAGAACGGGGTGCTGAACGTCAATTTTTCAACTACTTCCAGTGAAGCCGCCGCCTTGCTAAATCAACACCAGGGCCGGCTTGCGAATTATCTGCAAAACCAGCTGGGTGGCTCCGTAAGAGTGAATCTGGAAGACAAGGGAGCGGATTCCGGTGGCGGCGACGGGAGGTCCCGTCAACGTAGAAACGTATTGGACGAGTACAAGCCCTCATGATCCCGCCGCGAGGTTATTCGGTCGCGGCAGTCCCCTTCCCGCTGCGGTCGGAGAACCGGGAAACTGTCGAACTTTTCAATAAGACGGTCGGAGTTCACCGTGACATCTCGTTTCAGGTCGGGGGTAAGGAGTGGCGGTTGACTCTGGAAAGGCCTCCTCCACCATTCCAGCCGGCGTTCGAGATCGCGATCACGCTAGACGGACACCCGCTCATCGTCGGATTCTCCGGCGCCCTGCCGGAAGAGTGGCTGCCGCCCGGCCTGGCGGGTGTCGATTTGTCCGCGCTGCCGGAGGATATAAGCAGGGCCGTCCAGGAAGCGACTCTTCAACCCCTCGTAGACAAGGCGTTCTCCGGCGCGGGGAAATTGATTTCCAACCCGCCGCCCCAACCCGACGATCACCGGGCCGTCACATTTGGTTGGGCGGTCGCCGGCGAGTCCGATGCGCAAGTAATTTCCGGAAGGGTGACCATGCCGGAGGCTGCGCTGCCCGCCTTGGCCGCCAGCCTTAGTCGGGCTCCCGGCCGTGCGGCGCGCGACTTTGCGGGGTTGCGAATCCGGACGTGCTTCGAAGTGGGAATTACACAAATGACCCTTCGGGAGATTCGCAGCCTTCGGCGGGGAGATATCGCTTTACTCGATGAGGCATATTCAATACTCACGAGCGGTAATGGGTTCCTTATCGTGGCCGACGGGTGGAGGCTGCCGATCGCCCGCGATGGCACTCACATCACGATCACCGGAACGCTGACACCCATGGCTGATCCCAAGACACCCGATTCCATTCCAACGGATAAGCAAGAACCATCGTCGCTCGACGAGCTTCCAATTCGCCTTTGCTTCGCCGTCGGCGAGGTGGAAATGACGCTCGGAGAACTTCGTCAGCTCCAGCCGGGTTTCACTTTCGAACTCAATCGCCCCGCCTCCCAACCCGTCGTGGTGCGTGCGCAGGGCCAGACGATTGGGTCGGGCGAAATCGTTCGGATCGGCGATATGATCGGGGTCAGGCTAACCGAAATTGCGGGGAACTGATGGATCTCACCAATTTTAATCCGCTAACGATCATGCTGCTGCTGATCGTGGTTGGCTTGGCGCCGTATGCGGCGGTGATGGTGACCTCCTTCACAAAATTGGTCGTCGTGATGAGCCTAATCCGCAACGCGCTGGGGGTGCAAAGCGTTCCACCGAACATGGTGATCAATGGTCTCGCGCTAATTCTGACGTTTTTCGTGATGAATCCAATCCTTCAAGAGTCGTTTGCCGTATTCGAAGGCAAGGACGTCGTTGCCATGTCGTCCGACGATCAAAAGGGCCTGATCAAGCAGGCGGCGGAACCCTTTCGGGGTTTTCTGATGAAGCATTCAGGCAAGAAAGAGCGGGTCTTTTTTGTTCAGGCGGCGCAGAAGCTTTGGCCGCCCGAGCGCGCAGCCGATCTAAAAGAAGACAACCTCCTCGTCCTTGTTCCGGCATTTACGGTCGGCGAATTGACCTCGGCGTTCCAGATCGGCTTTCTGCTTTATCTTCCGTTTGTCGCCATCGACCTGATCATTTCAAACATCCTGCTCGCAATGGGAATGATGATGGTGTCTCCGACCACAATCTCGCTGCCCTTCAAGTTGCTTTTATTCGTCCTTGTTGATGGTTGGGGCCGGTTGGTTCACGGCCTTGTGCTGACCTACGCCTGAGTCGATGCCATGGACACCGAATTGATCATTTCGCAGACGACTCAGGCGCTGGTCCTCACGCTCTTGCTTTCGCTGCCGCCGATCATCGTGGCAACGGTTGTCGGCGTGCTGGTGAGCCTCCTTCAAGCACTGACACAGGTGCAGGACCAGACGCTCGGTTTTGCGATCAAGCTCATCGCCGTGACCGTTGTGCTTCTCTTCGTCGGCCGAACTGTCGGCGAGGAGCTCAGGCTCTATGCGCTGAATCTGTTCGAAAACTTTTATGTGATGATCCGATGACGCTGTCAATCGACTGGCTGCGCGAAGTGTTGACGGTCCCAGTGTTGACCATGGCGCGGTTGGCTGCCTGCCTGGTCGTTGCGCCCTTCTTCAGCAACCAGTTCATCACCGGCACCGTCCGCAACGGAATCATTCTCAGCCTCACCCTGGTTGTTTACCCGATGGTGTCCCCGGCATTTGCAGCGCAGGTCCCTTCCCTTCCGCAAGCCGCGATCATCCTGGTCAAGGAAGTCTTCCTCGGAATCGTGATCGGCTTCCTTTCCGGCGCGCCATTCTGGATCGCCAGCAGCGTAGGCTTTATTGTGGACACTCAGCGAGGCACGGGTATGGGGGAAATCTTCGATCCCAACCTCGGAACGCAAACGTCTCCGCTCGGGGCGATGCTCTCACAAGTGATCGTCACGTTATTCTACGTCAGTGGCGGTCTTTTTCTTTTCCTGGGAATGATGTTCGAGGGTTACCGCGTCATGCCGATCGAAAGTTTCTTTCCTCGATTCATTCCGGATTTTCCCGAGTTTTTCCTTGCGTTCGCGGATCAATTGATGCGCCTGATCGCGATCCTCGCGGCGCCGATGGTGATCTGCATGTTCCTCGTGGATTTCAGCCTCGGTCTGGTGAACCGGTTCGCGCCTTCATTGAATGTTTTCTTCCTGTCCATGCCGATCAAGAGCGCCCTGTCACTTCTCGTCCTGGTCCTTTACACGGCAACGTTCGTAATTTTTCTCAGTGAGGATTTCATGGGGATGGAGCAACTGCGAAAACTCTTTTTCGTGATCAATTAAGCGGTGCCTGAAAGTTCTCCAGAGGAAAAGACAGAGCTCCCAACGCCGAAAAAGCTGCGCGATGCACGCAAGCGCGGTCAGGTGTTCAAGAGTCAGGACGTCAACAGCACTTTTGTTCTGGGAGCGGCCCTTTTGTTTCTGGCGATCATGATCGGCCTTTACCTCCCATGGTTGGCGCAATTTCTGATCATGCCCTCCTATTTTTATCAGGAGTCGTTCCCCGATGCTTTGAATACGGTCATGAGCGGTTCGTTTTCCGCCATCATGTGGATGTCCATTCCGATGGCGTTGACCGTAGCCCTTGCTGCCGTGATGGTGAATTTCTTTCAGGTTGGCGCGGTCTTCTCGTTCGAGCCGGTCAAGCCGAGCATGAAAAAGCTCAACCCGGTCGAAGGCGCGAAGAAGCTTTTTTCCATCAAAAGTGTCCTCGAGTTTGTCAAATCGCTTCTCAAGGTGATTTTTCTGGGGGTGCTGCTGGCGCTGGCCATCAAGGCGTCGATCTCTTCGTTGGTCAATCTTCCATACGGGGGGACGCCGGCAATCCTTCAGCTGCTGAGCAACCTGCTGATCCACTTGTCAATAATCACCATGATTGCCTTCATTGTCTTTGGCGCGGCTGATTTTTTTCTACAGAAGTACCAGTACATCAAAGAGCTCAAAATGACCAAGGACGAGGTGAAACGGGAATACAAGGAAACCGAGGGAGATCCGATCATCAAGAGCAAGCGTCGTGCATTGGCCAAGGAGATTGCAATGAGCAACAGCGTGGAGAGCGCGCGCAAGGCCACCGTGGTCGTCACGAATCCCACGCACTACGCCGTGGCTTTGGAGTACGAAAAGGGACGGACGAAGCTTCCGATCGTGACCGCGAAAGGTGAGGGCTTCGTCGCGCAGGCCATGGTGAAGGCCGCCCAGGAGGCCGGGGTTCCGGTCATGCAGAATGTTCCACTCGCACAGGCGCTGCACCACCACGTCGAGGTCCACCAGTATATCTCATCCGACCTGATCGAGCCGGTCGCTGAGGTGCTGCGCTATGTCCGGCGGATGAAGGACGAGCAGGGGTTGTCGGGTTGAGTATCCCCCCGGCGCTCCGGGACGCACGCTTGACACACGTTGCCAATCGCACTAACGAAGGATTGGTCCCTCGCGAAAGCGAAAGCCGCGCAACCTCATCCGGCCATGGCCGATTTTGACATAAATACGAACGCTGCGGCCAAAAGCAGCTTCAACACCGGCGGTTCGGACGACTCTTCGGACACTTCGACTGGAACCTATCGTGGAAGACGTGTTTTGACGGTTCCCAATCCACTCTCGATGATCGAAGAAGCGACAGAGGAGGTTGGAATGGAGGCCGAAGAGCGAATGGACCGGCGGCTCGAAGAGCGCCGCGCCTCGCACGGGCGCACTGAATCTCCGAAAAAAAGTGCGATGACTTCGCTGCTGACCGGCGAATCCGAAGCCGACGCCCAGCCCGAATCCATCCTCGACCGCGAGGAGCTCGAGGACTACGTGCGCTACCTTGAAGATCACCGGAGCTCTTCCGAGAAAGAGGTTCTCGACGAGGCCGAGCGGCGGTTCGCCGATGTATCGGATCAATACCAGGCCATGGCCGAGGCCGGAACCTTACTGGGCGACCGCGAGGAGAATGCGGGCCTGCGCGAAGCCTTGGATCGTGCCGAAGCAAATCTCCTCGAAACATCCGGCCCGGCGGTCCGCGCGGGCCTCAACATCGTGGAGGCGGCTCTCGCGCTGGCCTCGAGTGGATTCGCGCCGGTTGACGAAATCCGCGACTTTTACCGGAAGTCGATCCTCGACTTCGCGAGCGTCGCCGATCTCTACACGAAAATCATCAAGCGCTTTGGGAAGGAAAAATTTCAGACGTCGGTTGAATTTCTGCTCAGGGCTTCCGGGCAGGACCTCGAGTCCGCAGGGCCGTCCATCTCGAAGGAACAGCTTCGCAGCGTGACCGACCAGCTCTACGACGTCGAAGTTCTCGGGAATATGCATCGCAATCTGAGCGATCTGCTCGACCGGACGCGAGAGTTGTTCAAGCAGGGGCTTCATGCCGAAGCATTCGATCTGATGTCCGAGATCCTTCGTCTGACCGGTGAGCGGTGGATCCGCGCGGAGCACTTTGAGCAGATGCTCGAGAAGGCCGACATCGCCGACCTGCACGCTTCCATTTATTTTCTGACGGCGCTTCGGGAACAGATTCGGCTGATTCCGTTGAAGGTCTATCCATCAACGGAGAGTCGCGGGAAGATGCTCGATGCGGCTCAACTTGCGCTCGACGGAATCGTGGAGAAAGACGAATGAGCCACCTTGACGCCACGCTCGGTGAATTTGGCCGCTTGCTGCAGCTGGAAGGGCTGCGGCTTGGGGAATCGGGCGTAGCAGCCCTTGCAATCGAAGGTCTCGGGAACCTCCAGCTCGAACGGCACGAGACGGGCCTTGTGATGCTCTTAAGCCGCGAGTTGGCATTCGCCGAACCGGCGCAGATGGAGAAAGCGCTGGAATTGTGCGATCCGCGCGAAGACTGGTCGTATCAGCCGCAGGCCGCGTTGCTGGGCGAAAACAATCTTGTATTTGGAATGATCATTCCGGAACGCGAAGCGGCCCCGGCCACTCTTTCGCGGATGCTGAATCAGCTCGAAGACCTTCACGAACGGGTCACGACCTAGTTAATCAAAGCTACGACCAATGGCCGACGAGAGAGTTAATGATCGCAGCAGCATAGTTTATCCGTCGGACGTCGAGGCGCCGGACGGGAAACCTCTCGTCCCCGGTCTCCTTCATCAGCCGGCAATTCGCGAACTCCCTCCCGAGCGGGGTCTTCGCGAACTCCCTCCCGAGCGGGGTCTTCGCGATGAGTGGGAACTGCCGGAGTCGACTGAATTCGCGCCAAGCATGGACGGCGTCACGGATGAATTCGCGGCGCTTCTGGGTTCGCCCTCGATAGACACGGAATTGTCTGATGAACTCGCGCCGCAGGTTTCCGACTTCGCGGTCCTGCACCCTCAGCGATTTCAACCGGCGCTCGACGGAGCATTCGAGGCGTTGTCAGAACTGGCGACCGGCGACCAACGGACCGCGCCAATCTTCCTCGAGGCGTCGAAAGTGCTGGAAGAGGAGCGTTCGCTGAGGGAACTGCTCTTCCTCAACCGTCACGCCCTGCACCAGGCGTAGATCGATGACGGACGAGCAAAGAGACGCGGTCTGCATTCTCGCGCATGTTTATCTGCGCAACGGCAGAGCGGATCTTGCACTCCCGTTGCTGATGGCGCTGTGTTCGTTGTTTCCGCGCGATGGTTCCGCTCTGGCGCTGCTGTCGTGGGCATTGCTGGCAAATGGTGATGGGCGCGCGGCGAGCCGGACCGCGACCGAAGCATGCATGCTGAAACTTCGCCCGGAGCAGAAACGCGCAGTCTTTCTCATCAAGAGCAAGGCTCTGTGGCAGCTCGGGTCGACTGAGGAGAGTCGGGCGGCGCTCGACGAATACCGGAAGCTTCAGCACGAGTTCTCATGAACGCCGGCGCCGTCCTTCAACGCGTTGTCCTCCGCGGCGCGAAATACAATGACGTCTTTCTGGCGTTCGCCGTGGTGCTGATCGTCTCCCTGATGATCATTCCCGTGCCGCCCGAAGTGCTGGATGTCCTTCTGGCGACGAACCTGACCGGGGCGGTGATCCTCATCGTGACCTCGATGTACATTCCGAGCGTTCTCTCGTTTTCGACATTCCCGAGTCTCCTGCTCTTTACGACGTTATTCCGGCTCTCGCTCGATATCACTGCCACGCGTCAGATTCTCCTGCATGCATACGCCGGCTCAATCATCGATACGTTTGGAAATTTCGTGGTAGCCGGAAACTTCGTCGTCGGCATGGTCATCTTTCTGATCATCACGATCGTTCAATTCATCGTCGTGACGAAGGGCGCGGAGCGCGTCTCGGAAGTCAGCGCGCGGTTCACCCTCGACGCCATGCCGGGCAAGCAGATGAGTATCGATGCGGACATGCGTGCCGGCGTCATCGATGTGAACGAAGCCCGCAGACGCCGAACGGTTCTCGAGAAGGAAAACCAACTCTATGGCGCGATGGACGGCGCAATGAAATTTGTGAAAGGCGATGCCATCGCCTCGATTATCGTCACGGTCATCAACATCCTCGGCGGTCTGGCGATCGGGATTCTCCAAAAGGGAATGCCGCTGGAAAAGGCGCTGACGACGTATTCGATTCTCACAATCGGCGATGGCCTCGTCTCCCAGATTCCTTCGCTGTTGATCTCGATCACCGCGGCGATCATCGTCACTCGAGTCTCCTCGGAGGAAAGCGGCGGTGGACTCGGCGGCGAAATCGGACGCCAGCTTCTCGGCCAGCCAAAGGCGCTGCTGATTGGTGCAGCTTTGCTGGTGCTGATCGGGCTCGTGCCGGGCTTTCCCACCCCATTGTTTCTCGTTATGGCATTGATTTTTGGCGTTCTCGGCTATTCGATGTCTCAACAGCAGAAGGAGGGTGATGAGCGTCCCGAGCCGGGAATGGCGCCTGCCATGCAGCAAGCGGAAGGAGCACCAAAAAAACGCGGAACCGACGAGGAGTTCTCGGTTGCCGTGCCGTTGATGATCGAGATCTCTCAGGACACCGAGCCGGTGCTTCCACCAACACCATTTAACACGGAACTCGCCCGCCTGCGCTCTGCGCTCTATCGGGACCTCGGCGTCCCTTTCCCCGGCATCCGCCTGCGATTCGCAGTTGGGCTACCGAGCGGAGTCTACCGCGTGCTTCTCAATGAAGTCCCCATCTCGTCGGGAAAGCTTCTGCCCGGGAAGTTGTTCGTCCGCGAGAAGGAATCCAATCTCGAAATGATCGGGATCGAATTCACCAAGGAGAAGCTGTTTCTGCCGCGAATGGAATCGATCTGGGTCGCGGACAGCTACCGCGAGAAGTTGCAGTCGGCCGACATCTCGTTTTTTGAACTCCCGCAAATCCTGATTTTCCATTTGTCGATCATTCTCAAGCGCTATGCGGGGGAGTTCATTGGTCTTCAGGAAACCAAGTTCCTTCTCAGCCATCTTGAGGAGCAGCTTCCGGAGGTTGTGCGCGAGGTCCAGAGGATCCTGCCGATCCAAAAGATCGCCGAGGTGCTTTCGCGTTTGGTGCAGGAGGAAATCTCAATTCGCAACCTGCGGACCATCCTGGAGTCCTTGATCGACTGGGGCCAGCGCGAAAAGGAGACCGTGCTGCTGACCGAGTACGTGCGCACCAGCCTCAAGCGTTACATCAGCTACAAGTTCAGTGGTGGGCAGAATATTCTCCCGGTCTATCTTTTCGAACCGAAGGTGGAGGAAACACTTCGCAAGTCGATTCGACAGACATCCGCCGGAAGTTATCTTGCGCTCGATCCCGGCACTTCCCGGAAATTGGTCGACGCGATCAAGAAGCAGCTCGGCGATTTGTCTCAGAGCAAGAGCCGGCCCGCGCTGCTGACGTCCATGGACGTTCGTCGCTATCTGCGCAAGCTCGTCGAGGCAGAATTTCAGGACGTGCCAGTCCTCTCCTACCAGGAGTTGACTGAGGAGATCACCATCCAGCCGCTTGGCCGCATTTTGCTATGAGCGGGCTGTCGGCCGGCGAACCGGTCTGCCAGAGGCTTCCCGTCGGCGCAGTTTTTGCCGTTCCGCCCCGCGGTCGGAAGCGTCATTACGGGCTATTTACCGCGAATGAAGGCTTCTTGAACGCCCTGTTGCGCCATTCGACGGTTCGCGAGGTGCACCTTTTCGTCCGGGACACGGATATTGAAGAGGTCAAAGCGTCGTGGCATCCGATCGTCCAGGAAATCTCCCGGCCCTTTACCCTGCGAACCTTTCCGATCTGGGCTCTGCCGGATTGCATGGCGTCGACGGACTATGCCGCCATGCACTGGGGCGATCCGATGATTCACACCATCACGGAACTTCGCAACGCTTTCGCTCGCCGGGCATTTCCCGTGACGGGAATCACTCACAGCCTGTTGAGCGACCACCGGAACACCACCTATGCGCATCTGGCTTTCAGCGATGTCCGTCCCTATGACGCCGTCATTTGCAGCTCTCAAGCGTGCGCAAAAGCCCTGCGCCGGATGCTGGAGATCAGCCAGATTCAATCGGGACCGGAAGGGACGGTGCCGCGCCCGTTTTCGGCTCAGTTGCCGGTGATTCCGCTCGGAGTGGAAATGGAAGCCCACGGTGGATTCGGGAAGAGCGAAGCGCGGCGAAAGCTGGGCTTGCCGCCGGACTATGCCATTATCCTCTGTCTCGCCCGGTTCGCGCCGATCACGAAGATGGACCTGCATCCCTGTCTGCTCGCGCTGCAGAGACTCATCCGGGAAAACGGTCACGAGCGGATACTCCTGTTGGCAGCCGGAAGCGTGGACAAGAGTGATGTCTATTTCGAAGTCATGGTGAGCCGCATCAAGGCATTGGGTCTGACGAACCACGTATTGATGAAGGCGGATTTTCCGGCTGAGGAGAAGGGTCTACTTCTTGCCGCCGCGGATGTTTTTCTCTCTCCGTCCGACAACCTGCAGGAGAGCTTCGGAATCGCTCCGGTCGAAGCGATGCTGGCCGGCCTGCCTTGTGTTTTGAGCAACTGGAACGGCTACCGCGAACTCGTTCGCGATGGCGAAACGGGATTCCTGATTCCGACGTATTCGTCCGATCTCGACGCGATTTTCGTTCCGCGGACATTTATTCGTCCGGACGAGCGGAGGTTCTACATGGCGCAAGCGACCGCAGTGGATATCTCGCGAATGACGCAAACATTGTCTCAGCTCCTGCGCGATGAAGCCCTCAGGCGCAGGATCGGTGAAGCCGCCCGGGCGGCCGCCCGGGCACAATTCACGTGGATCGAAATCATCAGAAAATACGAAGATCTGTGGCAACAGCTCCACGAGTCGATTCCCGATGACGAGCCGGCGCGCTTGCGCAAACCATTTCTCCGGGGGCAATCGCTCGACAGCATCTTCGAGCACTACGCCTCCGGGCGGCTCGAAGGAGCATTTGCTGTTCGCACTTCAGACCGCGGAGTCCGCGTGATTGAAAATCGCGAAACGCCCGGCTGCTATTCCACCCTCTCGAAGCTCATCGACCTGCGGCTGGTTCGAGCCATCCTTCACGCCGCACGAGGAACCACGTCCGTCGATGATCTGCGGAGGTCATTGCCGGGAACTTCGCCACTGCTCGAGTTCAATCTGCTCTGGATGCTCAAGCATGATTTTCTTGAAGCTGCAGACTGAGGATTGTCACGGAATTGTCGCTCAGCAGCTGAACTTTTCACTTCTAAAAACCAAAAAAAGACGTAATTCTTATCTTGAGAAACAAAGACCCCATCATGAGCACGACAAAGGAAGTCCAGAAACGTGTCGCCGCAGCCACGGCGAGATCGAAAGAAGTCCTCGGGCAAGCCAGAGATTTGCTCGGTCAGCACCAGAATTATCTTGAGGAGTGCGGTCTGGAACCCGGAGACGCGATTTCCTTTCTGAAGCGCGA
>DASTFP010000007.1:0-3995 GCA_035719865.1 Terrimicrobiaceae bacterium
TTACTCCCTTCGACAGGCTCGTTGAGCAACATTATGTGGAAATTTATCAGATGGCGGTCGACCTGGTTTCCGACCCGTTGGCCGCGGCAAGGGTTACCAATCGTGCTCTTCGCCACGCGGAAGACCTGATGTCCAGGCAACATAACACCATCGTCACTCGCCGCACCCTAACCAAGATCGTTTATCTCGAAAGCGCAGCGGATAGCCTTCGGGTGGCCACAGCCTAGGGCGCTTCTTCAGAGGCGTCGCCTGGCGCTTCCTTATTCAAGGCGCGTTTCTACAGTTTTTCGTGATCCGGCAGGTGCGCGGCGTGCTGCGGGTCTGCCGGCGAAACACGCGGATGAAGTAGGAAGGTGCGTTCAAGCCACAGGCCCCGGCAATTTCCGCGTTGCTGCGCTGTGGATCGCTCAGGAGATCTCTTGCCAGCTCCATGCACTCCCTAAGGAATCCCGCTGGGCATCACACAAATTTCCACGGTTCTCGAGCGAAAGTTCTCGGCAGGGCATTCAAAATCGGTGCATCCTCCGGTCTGGATAAATAGCTCGGACGTGGTATGAAAGAAAGAGCCGCTTCGTCGTTGAAAAAGCCCCGCTTGCCGGGGAATATGAGCCTTCAGCCGCCCCGCATGCACCGAAGCGATCACTTCCTCAAGGTCTTGAGCAATCGCCAGCATGAGGCCGGATTTTTATCATTAATCGCAGACAAATGCCCTTCGCCGCAATTGATGCAGGAGGTGAACGTGGCATAGTTGGAACCGAAAATTTCTATGTCCACCTCATTAAACGTTACCGTCTGGGGCGAGTTCCGCCACGAGAAAAAGAACCCAAAAGTCGCGGAGATCTATCCGCAAGGCATGCACGAGGCGATCGCCGGCTTCATTCGCAAGGACTCTGGCTTGGAAGTTCGCACCGCAACTCTCGATGAGCCGGAGCACGGCCTGCCGGAGTCTGTACTCGACAAGACCGATGTGCTTCTTTGGTGGGGCCACATGGCACACGGTGACGTCAAAGACGAGGTGGTCGAGCGTGCCAAGAAGCGTGTCCTGGAGGGCATGGGCCTCATCGTCTTGCACTCGGGTCATTACGCTAAACTCTTCAAGGCTTTGATGGGCACGACCTGCTCGCTCAAGTGGCGGGAGGCCAATGACAAAGAGCGCCTCTGGAACGTTCTTCCCACCCATCCCATCGCGCAGGGTATTGGCGAGTACTTTGAGGTTCCTGCCGAGGAAATGTATGGCGAACCTTTTGGAATTCCGACCCCCGACGAACTGATCTTTATTTCCTGGTTTACCGGCGGCGAGGTCTTCCGCAGCGGCTGCACGTGGTATCGCGGCAACGGCCGGATCTTCTATTTCCGTCCCGGCCATGAGACCTACCCGTCCTACCACCACCCGCAAGTTCAACACATAATTACCAATGCGATCCACTGGGCGCGTCCGACCGTGCGGATCGCTGACGCCTGCCCGAATGCCGCTCCCATCGAGCCCCTTCCGGACGATCCCGAAGCGGAACGCCGTTCAACGGTCGGCCACAAATAATCGCAATCCCATCGATCAAAAGAATGAGTAAGAAAACTGTACGCCTGGCCATTCTCGGCACCGGACGGATGGCTGACTATCACGCCGAGAAATTTCAAAAGATCAAGAACTGCCAGATCGTCGCGGCAGTCGATCTCGATACGACCCGGGCCAAAGCTTTCTGTGACAAGCACGGGATTCCGGCTTCCTATCCTAATGTCGAGGAATTGCTGACACATCCCGAGATCGACGCAGTGAGCAACGTGACGCCCGACGCTTTTCACGCCCCGCTCTCGATTCAGTGTCTCAAGGCTGGCAAGCATGTTCTCTGCGAGAAGCCACTGGCCCTGAACTATGCGGATGCTCTGCGCATGGTCGGCGCGGCGCGTAAGGCCGGGGTCATTAACATGATCAATTTCTCCTATCGCGACTGGCCTTGCATCCAGGCCGTTGCAGCCCTCGTGCAGCGTGGCGCCCTGGGCGAGATGCGGCACATCGAGGCGAGCTATCTTCAGTCCTGGATACCGAGCAAGATCTGGGGCGATTGGCGCACCACGCCGACCTGGCTGTGGCGTCTCTCGACAAGCCATGGCAGCAAGGGCGCTCTTGGTGACATCGGCGTGCACATCATCGACTTTGCCACGTATCCCGTCGGTCATATCTCTTCGGTTTACTGCCACCTGAAGACGTTTCGAAAAGCCCCGCGCGACCGCGTGGGAGAATACGTTCTCGACGCCAATGACTCCGCGGTGCTCTGTATTGAGTTTAAGAACGGCGCGCTGGGGACCGTGCATACCACGCGCTGGGCCGGCGGACACATCAACCGCCTCTATCTCAAGGTTTCCGGGACCAAGGGTTCCGTTGAAATCGACTCCGAGCGCACGACCGACGGCTACCGTATCAGTCTCGGCAAGGACCTGGACAAGGGGCTGTGGAAGGAAATGGTCGCGGCGCCGGTTCCCAATATTTACCAGCGATTCATCAAGTCCATCCTGACCGGCAGCCAGGACCAGCCGGACTTCGCTCGCGGCGCGGAAGTGCAGAAAATTCTTGACGCCTGTTTCAAATCCGACACGGAGCGCAGACCCTTGAAGGTCTAAAGGGGAGCGAGAGGGCGAATTGTGGCGCCCCGGCTAAGCCAAAGGCCTCTCCCAATTGCCGGACTTTGCCGATCGGAAAATCGCCTCAATAACCGCCATGTTTCCGATTGAGCCCTCCAGAGGGACAGACAACGGAGTATTGTCGCGAATGCTTTGCGAAAAATGGTCTCCCTGGGCGGTATATTGATCGCAAACTGCGAATTCGAGCACCTCCGCCGCTCGTCCTGAGAAGTCGGCCCCGTCGTCGACGAAGATTCGGCAAGGCTTGTCGTGCGGTGCATTGAAGGGGATCTCCACCTCGATTCTCTTCTCCGTTCCCAGGATCTGGACTCGCTGATAAGGGACAAATTGTGTGCTGCAGGTGAAGATGCAGTGCCCGGACGGAAAATCGAGCATCGCGGAGGTCATTATGTCGGTCCGCGACTCGCGGTCGTAGTCAATCAGTCCGCAAACTCGTTGCGGTTCTTCGTCAAAGGCAAGTCGGGAAGTGAAGATGAGGTAACAACCGATATCCATCAACGCACCGCCACCATATTCGAGGATATTGCGAATGTTCTTCGGATCCCGATTGAAATAGCTAAAGCCACCTATCACGGAGCGGACTTTGCCAACGAGTCCGTCCCTGATGAGTTCGAGAACTTTGCGCCATTGGGGGTGTGTGCGAACCATGAAAGCTTCACCGATTTTCACGCCGGTGCGATCCCGCGTCTCGAGGAGGTATCGAGCCTCCTCAACCGTCAGGCTGATCGGCTTCTCGCAAAGGACATGCTTGCCTGATTCAGCAGCCTTTACTGACAAGGGAACGTGGAGGTGGTTGGGCAGGGGATTGTAGATGGCTTCCACATCCGGGTCGGCAAAAAGTTCCTCGTAGGACCCGTAAGCTTTTTGGATTCCAAGCTCAGCCGCAGCTCGTTTCGCTTTCCCCAGGTCCCGTGAAGCGATTGCCACGATCTCAGACCACTCTCCGCGCTGCATGGCGGGTATGACTTTCTTCGTCGCGATATTCGCGACGCCGATCACACCCCATCTCACCTTTGTTTTCATGAATTGGAGTGTGCTGAAAGAACCCCTGCCTGTCACGTGCGGGATTGCTTCTCCCACCTCGACGGACTTCTGTCATCTGTCAGGGAACTGTGTAATCTCTGCCATATGAGTGAACTTCGCCTGCCTGGATGCACTGTCGTGGATCACCCTCTCGTGAAAGCGAAAGTCACGATTCTCCGGGACAAAGATACGCCGACCGAGCTATTCCGGCGCACGCTCCATGAGCTCACGGCCCTGCTGGCATTCGAGGCCACGCGCGACCTGGAAGTCAGGGAGATTGAAGTTGAGACCCCGCTTGAGCGATGCAAAGGGCATCGAATTTGCAAGGAATTGAC
>DASTFP010000008.1:0-6257 GCA_035719865.1 Terrimicrobiaceae bacterium
TGCACGATGAGGAAATGTCGCACATGATCAGTCTCGGCGGCTGGCTCCGCGGCTTTCAGCTTGCCGCCAACAATTGCGCTCAAAGATACAGCGCTGACAAGGCGCGCATCCTCGGAGGGGTCGAGATCATGGATTATTACATCGACCGGCTTGAAACCTTGCATCCGCGACTGAAGAAAACCGAGTTTGTTTCCACGATCATTTCCAAGGTCAAAGGCATCCGCGATATCGCCGCGGGCGCCCAGGGGCAGGTGCCGTCGGAAGCCGAGGTAGCCACCATGCGCGATCTAGCCAATGGCCTTGAGGCAGTGGCGTTGGGTCCCGTGGACAGCGATGGCAAGATAATTTCCTCTTCGACGAATTGAGCGCTCCCTCCGCACGCAGATTTCTCGCCGCGGTCGATGACGCGAATGTGCGGGCATTCCGCGGACTCGTTGATCGCTATCTCGAGGAGACTCACGAGCGATTCCCCGAATCGGCAAGCCGGCTCGGCCTGATCGAGTTCAATTCCCGGCTCGGCCAGAATGACATGCCTGCACACCGCTCTCAGATCCGCCTGGTCGAGCGCAGCCTTGCGGCTGCGGAGCAATTGCCGGAGGCCTCTTTTGCCGGCGACGACTGGCTCGATCGGCGCACATTCCTGGCCATGCTTCGCACCGAGTTGCTGAACGCGCGGGATCTCGAGCGATGGCGCACCAATCCGCAGGCTCACTGCGACGCGGCCGTTGATTCCATCTTCGACCTGGTGATCCGGAACGCCAGTGATCTCGGAGCCGTGTTGCCGGCGATCGAATCGCGTCTCGCGAGACTGCCGGATTACCTGGGTGCGGGTGCGGCTTGCGTAAATCGGCCTGTTCCTCTGTGGACAAGACTGGCGCAGCGCTCGTGTGAAGGCGCCGCCAGATTTCTCGGCGAAATCGAAACCGAACTGCTGGCGCATTCGCGTTCGCCGGCGCGCACCAGGCGCCTGCTGGCCGCCGCCGCGGGCGCGTTCGACACTTATGCCGCCAACATCGCCCGCAAGCGACCAGGAGATGACCGGGGCTACAGCATTGGCCGCGATCGCTTTGAGTTCCTGATTCGCGAACGCCTAGGCTTCGATTGGACGCTGCCCGAGGCGCTGGCAAACGGCGAGCGTCTTGTCGCTCAGATGAGTTATCGGCTCGAACGCGAAGCCGCGCATCACGGCAGCAAGAATGCGAAGAACATTCTCGAAGAAGCCGCCGCGCACTGGACGCCCCGGCGTCCGCTGCTGGAGGAATACAGGCACTCCACTTTCGCGATTAAAGATAAACTTGCCGAGCTCGGCATCGCGACGCTTCCGCGCGGCGAAACGCTCAAAGTTCTGCCCGCTCCGCCCTTTCTAAGGCACCATTTTCCCACCGCCGCCTACAATGCCCCGCCGCCGTTTTCCGAAAAGCAGGAAGGCATCTTCTGGGTTAACGATCTCAGCCTGGAAGTGACCGACCCGAAAAAGAAGCTTTCCGAAATTCGACAGCATTTCGGGCTCGAGCTGACCAGCGCGCACGAAGCTTATCCGGGCCACCATCTTCAGTTCGCCATCCAAAACCGTCATCCAAGCAGGCTGCGTCGCCTGGCGGGACACGCCATCTTTTACGAGGGTTGGACGATGTGGTGCGAGCAACTCGCTGTCGAGCGAGGACTGGTGGAGGGTTCTCATGCCCGATTGCAGCAGATTCACGATGCTCTCTGGCGCGCGCACCGGATCGTCATTGACTGCGGTCTCCAGAGCGGCGCGCTCAGTTATGAAGGAGCGTGCAAGGTGCTCGTGAACGGCGTGAATTTTACGAAAGCTCGCGCCGCCGGCGATGTGAATTGGTACACGAGTTCTCCGACGGTGCCCATGAGCTACTTGCTCGGTCGCCTCGAGGTGGAAAAGCTTCACCATCGTTTCGTGGGCCGCGAAGGATGGACTCTCAAGCAGTTCAACGATTGGATGCTCAGCCATGGCGCGATCCCATGGAGTTGGATCATTCGCGCATACGATCAGCGCGTTTGAAGCAGCCGAAACTGTGCCACGCGCACTTGGCGAACGCCCGAGAATACAAACAAAGGATGCCCACGATGCCCAAATTCGCTGAGATGGATGCCAAGGCCACAAACTTCAACTTGTCATTCAATAAATAACGAAACTCCAACCTTCTCCGTTGATCCCGCTGAGTTCGCGGGAAGACGCGTGTTCGTCACGGGTGGAACCAAAGGCGCCGGCGAAGCCATCGTGCGCCGTTTTGCCTCGGCTGGAGCTCGGCTCGTGACGGCCGCACGCTCGGCGCCGCTGCATCATGACCTTCCGGCGCATTTCGTGTCTGGCGATCTAAGCACCCCGACTGGGGCGGCCGGAGTTGCCGAAGCCGTCACCGGGTATCTGGGAGGCGTGGATATTCTCGTTCACAATCTCGGCGGCTCGAACGCTCCCGGTGGCGGATTCGCTGCGCTCACCGATGAGATTTGGTTTGATGAGATCAACCTCAACCTGCTGGCCGCTGTCCGCCTTGACCGAGCCCTCGTACCCGGGATGATCGAGCGCGGCGCAGGTGTCGTCATCCACATTTCTTCCATTCAACGCCGTCTGCCACTTCCCGAATCGACGACTGCCTATGCTGCGGCCAAAGCGGCCCTCACAACCTACAGCAAGGCGCTATCCAAGGAACTCGGTCCCAAAGGGGTCCGGGTCAACTCGGTTTCGCCCGGATGGATTTACACTACCGCCGCCCAAGCCATGGTCGCGCGGCTCGCGGAGCACGGCGGTATTGACGAGGAGACCGCGCGGCAGGGCATCCTGGATGCACTTGGCGGCATCCCGATTGGGCGCCCCGCCTGGCCGTGGGAAGTCGCTGAGCTGGTTGCCTTCCTTGCCTCCCCCCGCGCCGCCTCAATCCACGGGGCCGAGTATGTCATCGACGGGGGAACAATCCCTGCCATCTAGCATGGCAGTTGATCGAGCATTGCAGAAAATATTGGGCGGAAACGTCCGAGATTTCTGCAGTAAGCTCCCGTGTCGATCCGGCGCAGAAAACACGCTACCAATCGAGGAACGGATGCGTTCGGGAGTCCTCGTCTTCTTCCGAGATAGTTTCGCAGCCATGGAGTCGAGGCTCTGCTAGGTGGTCTCGGCGCGAATGATGATTCCAGATCGTGTCTACCATCTGGTTGAGGCTTCCAATTGGCCTTCAGTTCAGAGCCACGGACTGCTGAGCACGTGCGAGTTGTTTCGGCTGATCGAAGTCCCAATGGCGGCCCGGGTGCGCATTTCTACGACGCAACGCCTTCAGCTGACGGCGTTGTCCGCCGATGTGGCAATTAGGGACCAGTTGCCCATGCCTCCGGCGGCACTGGAAAAGTGTTTGGTTGGGATGACTCCGGCACAGTGGTATGAAGTCCTAAACCAAATGGTGTTCTTCTGGTGTGACCGCGAGCGACTGAACCGCCAGCTCAAGGCCTGCCGCGGGCGCCCGCAGGTCGTGCTCACCCTGGACACGAAACGATTGGTCGCGCGGCACGCCGACCGCGTCGCGCTCGCGCCCTTTAACACCGGGAATGCCCGTCGAAAGCCGGCGATTCGGGGCCGGGCGACTTTCGTTCCGTATCCTGTCTGGCTCGCGTCCGCTTGGCGTCCGGAGGCCGAAGGGCTTGGCATTCGTGAACGTCCTCGCAGTCATTCGCCTGTTGAACTAGCCGTGGAAGGCTCTGTTCGCGATGCCGCCGAGATTACGGTGGGCATCGAGCATGTGTGTTCCGGGTGTTGATGCCGATAGCGCAAGTTGAAATAACCCTTCATCAGCGGCCGACCAAGTCGCCTTTAGCGCGGCTCGTCCCGGTTTGACTGAGATTAGCGCGTTTGAATCAGGGCTTTGAACGCCTCGCCCGCGCCGCCCGGCGAATTAAGAATTTCACCGGTGCGGTCTCTGGTGGCGGAGGGATCGTGTTTTGAGATGAAATCTGCCAGCGTCGTGAGCGTGGTGGCGGCAAACGCTCGCTCCGCCTGCAGATCCGAGAAATTGACGTCCGCCGTGAGGTCGCGCGTGCCGAACCCGGCATAAATGTTTTGGCCCTCGAGTCGCTGGTGATGCGCGTAGGCCCGCAGGGTTCCGCCGGGTCGCCGGAAGTAGAGAGCGGGACAGGTGTCACCGTAGTCAATCGTAAGCATGCTTCCGGTGCGCCATGCTGGAAGCCAGTCTCGGAGCCACATTTGATAGCTCTCCCGCACTTCCACACGCTGGCCAATTGGCCAGGAAAACGAAAAGATGGTCGATTCGGGGAGAGGGCCCGTTAGCCATTCCTCCGCAATGCACCCCCCTTCCAGGCGCAGTGCGAGTTCGCGCCAGCCGGCCGGCTCTTTCCTGAAAACCCGGCATGGGAAGGCGTCGACCAATTCGTTCGACACGATGAGGGCTGTTCCGTCAGTTGCGGCGAGCGCCTCGGAAACGCTGCTGTGCCAGATGGCCGCTGATCCCAGACGCTTCCTCTGCGCTTGTATCAGCCGGGGCGAAACTTCGACGATGTGATAGCGCGGCCGGCTCCACCAACCAATCGCCTTGATTACAAGCTGGGCCAACTCTCCGGTTCCCCCGCCAATCTCGATGAGAGACCAGCGGCCGCGCGTTCTATTCCTCAGTGCCCATTGCGCGATGGCCCGGCCCAAACCCTCGTTGAGCGCGGGCCAGGTCGTGAAGTCGCCGCGCCTCCCGAACTCCCGAATGTTTGCCGTGTAGTAGCCAAAGTCGGTGTGATAGAGAGCTTCGCGCATCCAGCGATCGAAGGGAATGCGGCCATGCAGGCTTCTTTGGAGTTCGAGAAGGAAATTCAGCTTCGCTTCGGTGGCGCTCACCGGACGAATCGATTGAGCTGGAGCGTGACCCAGCCGGTCAGGTTCACGGCATTCTGCATCAGTTCGTGCCCGAATCCCGCCCACGTCACTTGGGCTGATGCGATGATGAGCAGCGTGGCGATGAGCGCAAGGTTGAGCACATAGATGACCACGAGAGAAAAGAACGTCCCGCCATAATGAAGGTCGGGCTGACCCTTGGGAATAAGCCAACAGGTGAACGACAAATGCATCGCCCAAGTGGCGCCGATCACCGCGTAAAGAAGCGATCGATAGGGGGTCACATCCAGAAACAGCCCGCAAACGCCGTAGATCGCGATCGCGGCGACGCTGTAGATCGGGAAAAAATATGGCGCGAGCGCGATCCAGGTATTGGTTCGATCCGCCAAGACGTGCCCCCCCTGGCTATCCACGCGGAAGCGGTGGACCCGGCCCCCTAGAAGCATCACCCACATGGCGTGGGTAAGTTCATGTCCAAAGACGTAAAGCCACTGAGGGCGCGGCAGGCCAAAGAACGCCACAAGCCACAGCACGACCCCAAGGGCAAAAAACCAGAATTCTTCGGTGATCCAAAAACCGTCCCGCACGGTTGCGCGGGCGAACGCGGTGAAGAAGGTTTGTGTGAGCACCCAGGCAGGCGGCAGGAGGAAAATGCCGACGACAAGCTTTACCCAGCGCTTGGGAACGTGAGCGGGCATCGCTCCCGCCGCGGAGAGCTCCAGGCGGCTGCTCTGTCGGTGGCGAGCCGCTTCCTTGCGACGAGCGCGTTGGGAGGTCCCACTCTTCACTCGTCGCTTCTCATGGAGCTAAGCGCGGCCGAGATAAGCGCCGGTGCGCGTGTCGACCTTAATCGACTCGCCTTCCTTGATGAAAAGGGGCACCTGAATGATCTTGCCAGTCTCCAGTGTGGCCGGCTTCTGCACATTGTTGGCGCTGTCGCCCCGCACTCCCTGGGCAGACTCAGCTACCCGGAGCGCGACCGATGAGGGAAGTTCAACCTGGGCTGGCCGCCCTTCGATACTGAGCACCTCCACCTTCAGGTTTTCAACAAGATAGTCTTTGGCGCTGGCCACCAGCTCCCCGGAAAGAGTGACCGTGTCGTAGGTGTCCGGATCGATAAAATGATAGCCTTGATGATCGTGGTAACTGAACTCCAGTTGCTGGCGACTTACATCGACGAGATCGACCTTTTCGGTCGAAGAGAATCGCACATCGGCGGACTTCCCGGTATTGATGTAGCGGATGATTGCCTGCACGAAGGCACGTAGATTGCCGGGGGTGCGGTGCTGGACTTCAAGGACGATAGCAGGATTTCCGTTGTAGCGGATTGCCATTCCTTTGCGGAGATCGTTTGCAAGAGCCATTGGGTAGAGAATACAACTGTTTGCTGATTAAAGGCGAGCCAGGTTTA
>DASTFP010000009.1:0-7929 GCA_035719865.1 Terrimicrobiaceae bacterium
ATGTTACTGGATCTTTACGAAGCGGCCGCCGGGAAGTTGTTTGACGAGTTTCCGCATCTCAAGGGCGAGCAAGGTAGAAGAGACCTCATTGGTTGGCAACCCGCATTTGGAGATGATCGTGTCGATGGGTGTCTCGTCGTCGCCAATAGATTCGCGGACCGAGCGCTCAATGGGTGTCAGCTTTTGTTCGGGAGCAGGATGTTCCAGAGACGGCACTTTCGGAAAGAGAAGTCCGAAATCGTCGAGGATGTCCTGGGCGCTCGTAACCAGCTTGGCCCCTTGCTGGATCAGGCGATTCGAGCCGATCGCCCCGGGATGATCGATTCGCCCTGGAACCGCGTAAACCGACCGGCCCTGTTCCGCCGCTTGGGTCGCGCTTATCAAGGCCCCGCTTGACACGCCGGCTTCCACGACGAGCAGGCCGGCGGAAACTCCGCTGATGATCCGGTTTCGCATCGGAAAAGTCTGCCGGTCAGCGGCAGTCGCCATCGGAAACTCCGTAATCACTGCTCCCGAGGCAGCAATCCTTTCTGCAAGTTCGCGATTCTCAGAAGGGTAAAGTCGATCGAGCCCGCTGCCAAGAACAGCTATCGTCCGGCCGCGCGCGGCCAGCGCGGCTTGGTGTGCCGCGGTGTCAATTCCTCTGGCGAGCCCGCTGACGACGGTGAGGCCCGAGTAGGCAAGCTGATACGCGAGCTTCTTCGCGCACTCGGCAGCATAGTGTGATGGTTTGCGAGTGCCGACCACGCCGATTGCGTGGGAGTCCTTCAGTGTGCCCCAGACATAGAGCAGAATCGGAGGATCGTGGATCTGTCTGAGCAGGGCCGGATACGCCGGAGCGCTCTGGATAACGATCTCGGCGCCAAATTTCTCCGCGCGCTCCCGCTCCGCGGCCGGATCGGAATGAACTTTCCATGAGGCGATGGACTCGGCGATGTCGTCGCCGATTCCTTGTACCTTGCGCAGATCTCTCGGTCCTGCCTCCAGGATCCGCTGTGGCGAACCAAACACCTCCAAGAGCTTTCTTACGCGCACGGGCCCGATGTGCGGAAGCATGTTCAGCGCAATGAAAGCCTCGGTGTCGGTCATGTGCGGGCGATACTCCCAACATAAGTCGCATGCAATACGGGTTTTCTATTGTTCTGTGACCTGGGGGCACAAGCCAGAAGGGCGAGGAGCTTCTCGTCTCGGGGCGGGCAGCGTTCAAAGTCTTGCCGAACGCAGCCGAGCAACCTTTCTGATCGCTTTGTCGAAAATTTGTCCCGCGAGATGCGGGACTTCACACGCGGGGGGCGACGCGTTTGCTCCTCGGAAGCGTTCAAGAATGACGCTTCAGCTCTTCGTCGCGATCGTGCCGTCCTTAATTACGAACCAAGCAGCGTTGTCGATCGGCTGCAACCAGTCGAGTGTCGTAGCTGTGACAAGTTTCTGAGCGGTGGCCGGAAGAGCTTGCAGCAAATTGTTGCGGCGGCCGGGATCGAGTTCGCCAAAAATGTCGTCGATGAGAAAAAGGGGAGCACCGGCAGAGGACACTTCGAGCCGGTGTGCCTGACCGAGTTTCATCGCGAGAGCGACGGAACGTTGCTGCCCTTCGGAAGCGAACAACGCGGCGTGGCGGCCACCCAGCAAGATTGCGATATCGTCGCGATGCGGACCAGTGACCGTCGTGCGCAGGCGGATCTCTTCGTCGCGGCTGGCCCGAAGGGCGGCGGAGAAATCGGGCGGGGTCCCAGGCAGGTACGAAATTCGCAGGCCTTCCGAGCCGCCGGAGATCAAACGAAGGGCCTCGACGACCCGCGGCTGGAGGTCGTCGCAAAGGTTCGCGCGCATGGAGGCGAGAGCCTTCCCCGCCGCGACCAGAGGAACGTCGAAGGCCTCAATCTCTCGCCGGGGCCGGTTCTCCTTGAGCAGCGCGTTGCGCGAGCGCAGAGCGCGTTCATAGGCGCGAAGCGAACGAAGGTAGTTTGGGATAACTTGCGCGCCCAGAAAATCGAGATACCGGCGACGATGAGTTCCGGGCCCTCGCACGAGCTGCATGTCGTCGTTGGAAATCCAGGAGACCCGCGCGACAGCAAGATAGTCGGCGGAGCGCGCTTGCGCTTTCGAATCCAAAGCGAAAGATTTCAAAGCGTCGGTGTACTTCACGCGCAAGTGGCTTTCGGACCAGTGACCGTCCAGACCGAACCCCGGCTGGCCAAAACGAACCGCTTCAGCCAGGGAGTTCGAGCGCGGCGACTGGAGTCGAAGCAGCACGCAGGCCGCTTCGAGCAGGGAAGTTTTCCCCTGCGCGTTGGGGCCAACAACGAAATTCAGTCCAGGCGACGGCTCAAAGACGAGCTGAGCGAAACAGCGAAAATCGCGAAGCCGAATATCGCGGAGCATTCCTTGAAATAACTCCGGATCCTGAGCGGACCAACAAATATGTCCAAGCCTTCCAAGCGTCCCTGGCAACGCGCTCAGATCTCGTCCGCCAGAGCGAAATGATCATAGAGATGAGCACTTCATTGTCGTAGCGGAGCGCCAGTTCAGCCACGAAGGGCTCCGCCTGATCACCGCGCTTGCAAGTCAAGCTCCGCCCACGGGAACACACAGATCAATCGTCTCGCAGGGACGCGGAGATTAATGAGTTCTCGGACGCGAGTGGTCCAGGCGACATCAGTCCCTGGCCGGCACAACGCCCGGCCGCCCCGAACGAATTCGGGCAATCAGCGGTCCGTCGTAGGACGTAGAATCTGGCGCTACTGGCCGTAATAGGCGCCTGGGCCGTGTTTGCGCAGAAAATGCTTATCGAGCAACGCTTGGGACACGGGATTCGCCGCAGGGTTGAGTTGGAGTGCTTTCATGGCCATCTCGGCGATTATCTCGAGGGCGAGCGCGTTCTCGACCGCCTTGGCACCGGAGGGACCCCACGCGAAAGGTCCGTGTCCGTGCACCAGGACTGCGCTGACCTGGTTGGGATCGAGATCTCTAAACCTTTCGACGATAACATTGCCCGTCTCCCATTCGTAGGCGTTTCGTATTTCTTCGGGTGTCATTGGCCGCGTGACCGGAACCTCGCCATAGAAGTAGTCTGCGTGAGTCGTTCCGACGCAAGGGATCGCCTTACCGGCTTGGGCAAACGACACAGCATTGCGGGAATGCGTGTGGACAACGGCACGGATGTCCGCAAACGCTTGGAACAGGCGCCGATGAGTGGGCGTGTCCGAAGACGGTCGCATTGCGCCGCTTACTTGTTTGCCATCCAGGTCGAGAAGCACGATATCTTCTGGCGTCAGCCTCGAGTAGTCGACGCCGCTTGGCTTTATCCCGAAAACTCCGGTCTCGCGGTCGATTACGCTGACGTTCCCGAAGGTCAGATCGACCAACCCAAGCTTCGGCAATTGGAGATTTGCTTCGTAGCACTCTTCCTGGAGGGCTCGATGGCTCATGGCTGCCGGGAGCGCACGCCAGAACAGTTTGGGGCTCCCTTTCCCCGCAGAGCGTGCTGCATTCGGGGTCCAGCAGAGCGCAGAGAATAGATCTCCGGCCGGCAGCGTGAACGATCTACCGCGAGAGGCGGAACGCCACACTCAAGGACGCGCCGCAGTGAGTCGCGTTCGCCCGTGCGGCCACGTTGTCTTGCTCTGCGCGGCTCGCGCGGCGGGCCAACGCGGTTTCGCGATGTGCTCCCCGTTTCTGCGAAAGTCGGTTCCTCGTGATTGCGGGAGTTCAAGTTATAAGCGGCCCAAGCCTGGAGCGAGGTGATAATAGATTTCGTTTTGACGCAGTTCCTGCCTGAAGTTGCGGATTGCGGTGTCGGCGTCGATGACAACGAGCTCAATGCCGGCGATCTCTGCGAGATCCTCCATGTGCTCGGTGGTAACCGAATAGCTGAAACCGGTGTGGTGCGCCCCGCCGGCATAGATCCATGCCGCACAGGCGGTCTTGAAATCCGGAAGGCATTCCCAGATGGCGCGGGCAACCGGCAGCTTGGGAAGAGGCTTCTGAGGCTTCACGACTTTCACCTCGTTCACAATCATCCGAAAGCGATTTCCAAGATCAATGATGGAAGCATTGATGGCGTTTCCGGGTGGCGCATCGAAGACCAGACGCACGGGATCCTCCTTGCCGCCGATGCCCAGGGGATGAATTTCGAGCTTTGGCTTGCCGGCCGCGATCGACTCGCACACCTCCAGCATATGCGAACCAAGTACCTGATGGCCTTTCGGAGAAAGGTGATAGGTGTAGTCCTCCATAAAAGATGTGCGACCCCCCAGATCTGCCGCGATCACCTTCATGGCGCGAACGAGGGCGGCCGTCTTCCAGTCGCCTTCGCCCGCGAAGCCGTAGCCGTCGGCCATCAGGCGCTGGACGGCGAGGCCGGGGAGTTGTTTTAGACCATGCAGATCCTGGAAGTTTGTGGTGAAACCTTTGAAATTGCCCTCTTGCAGAAACGAGCGCAGACCAAGCTCGATGCGCGCCCCGTCTCGCAATGCTTCATGGCGGGCGCCTTTTTTGCGAAGCGGTGCAGCAACCGCATAGCGCTCCTCGTATTCCGCGCACAGTTCCGAGACCGCGGCATCGCTTGCTGCGTTAACGTGCTGGACGAGATCGCCGACGGCATGGTGATTGACGGAGTAGCCAAAGCGCGCCTCGGCGCTTACCTTGTCGCCTTCCGTAACAGCCACATAGCGCATGTTGTCTGCGAAACGGGCGAACTCCGCTCCCTGCCAGTCGCTCCAGGCCCGCGTTACCCGCATCCAGGCGCCAATGCGATCTTGCACCTCGGGGTCCGACCAGTGGCCGACGACGACTTTCCGATTGAGGCGCAACCGGGTATGGATAAAGCCCACCTCGCGGTCGCCATGGGCGGCCTGGTTGAGATTCATGAAGTCCATGTCGATTTCCGCCCAGGGCAGATCGCGATTGAACTGGGTGTGCAGGTGGAGGAATGGCTTGTGCAACGCATTCAGACCGCCGATCCACATCTTCGAAGGGGAGAACGTGTGCATCCAGAAGATGAGGCCTGCGCAGTTCGAGTCAGCGCCAGCTTCCTGGCACACCCGGCGGATCTCCTCGGGTCTTGTAACGAGAGATTTGAAAACAAGGGGAAGCGCCATCTTCTTGGAGCGATTGAGGCCTTCGACGATTTCCTGCGAGTTGGCGGTAACTTGATTGAGCGGTCCCGGGCCGTAGAGGTGTTGCGAGCCCGTGACAAACCAGATTTCGGGAGTGGCGATTTTCATGATATTTGCAAACTGGAAGTTTCAGCGAAGTCGTGCGTCCGTGATGTCTTTTGACCCGTTCTTCGATGCTTGATGGCGATGACGCGAGTATGTTCGTCCGCTTGGGTTGGTAAAGAGCGAAGTTGCTTGAGAGCGAAGGGGTAGAGCCGTTCTTGGCGGCACGGCGATTCCTCGCCGACGAGAATCGCCCGTTTCAGTGAATGCCACGCGACATCCGTTGAATGCTCCTTTCCGCGTGAAGGCCGCTGGCGTTATTCTCAAAATCAAAAAAATGAGCGCAAAAGACTCGAAAAGATCCAACTCCACCGCAAACTTCCCCGCGTTTCTATTCGACCTGGATGGAACGCTGATGGACAGCGTTTATCAACACGTGTTGGCCTGGCGCGAGGCGCTTGAAAAAGCCGGCATCGAATTGTCGGTTTGGCGCATTCATCGGCGAATAGGAATGAGCGGTGGTCTCTTCGTGAACGCTCTGCTTCGCGAGACAGGTCATAAGTTGTCCAAGCAGGAGGCCGCGCAATTGCAGCGACTGCACGCCGAGGCCTATGCGCGTCTGGTGGCGCAAGTGCGCCCATTGCCCGGCGCACGCGATCTTCTGGACTATCTCTCGCAACGAGGAGTTCCGTGGGCAGTCGCTACAAGCGGACGCATGGAAAGCGCGGGGCCTGCTTTGCAGATTCTTGGTGTGGATCCCGGCAAAGTCGCCGTGATTACAAGAGACCAGGTTCAGTATGCCAAACCGGATCCCGACCTTTTCCTGGCGGCCGCGCACCGATTGGGCGTGGATATTAGCGCTTCGGTGGTGGTCGGTGACAGCGTCTGGGATTTACTCGCTGCCAGGCGCGCCCGCGCCCTCGGTGTTGGCTTGCTTTCAGGGGGCTACGGGACGGAAGAACTCGAAAAGGCCGGCGCTTATCGTGTTTACAAGGACCCAGCTGACATGTTGCAGCATTTGGACGAAGTGGGAGTTCGGACGGCGGAATAAGTCGCGACTGACGCGACAGCCAAGGTTAGCGCGCTCTCGCAAAGATGACGAAAAGTCGCGCGGTGGGACGCTACGGCTCTTTCTCCGACATCAAATCGTCTGACAGAGGAACCCGCCGTCCACACGGATATCTGCTCCTGTCACGAAGCCGCTCGCAGCGTCGCAGGCCAGGAAAACGACAGCACCCGCCAGTTCTTTCGGCTCTCCGAAACGGCCGATCGGCGTGTGGTCGAGAATTGCGGTCGCCCGCGGGGTCGGCGATCCGTCTTCCCCAAAAAGGAGGCGCCGATTTTGGATGGCCGGGAAAAATCCGGGTGTGAGGGAATTCACGCGCACGCCGTACGGCCCCCACTCGCGAGCGAGAAACATGGTGAGATTCAAGGCCGCCGCTTTTGCCGCCGAATAAGCGACCACGCGCGACAAGGGCAAGTGCCCCGCGACACTGGCAATGTTGACGATGCTCCCCTTGCCGGCTGCACACATTACCGGCCCGAATTCCTGGCACGGGAACAAGACGCTCGCCGTCACATTGAGTTCAAAACACGACGACCAGCTCTCCACCGAAATCTTCTCAAAGGAATTTTCCGGTGTCACGGTCACGCGCGGATCGTTGCCTCCAGCGGCGTTCACGAGCACAGCGGCTGGCCCCATTTTGGAGGTGACCGCTTCCCGCAGTGCGCGGACGCTTTCGCGCGACGAGGCGTCAACCGGAAAAAACTCTGCTTTCGCGCCGGCTTTGCGAAGTTCTTCGCAACGCGAGGTGCCACGCTCCTGGTTTCGTCCGGCGACGGCGACGGCCGCACCCGCCGCCGCCAAGCCCTCGGCCAGCGCTCCACCGAGGACTCCCGTTCCCCCGATCACCACCGCAGTGATTCCTTGTAGGTCGAAGAGCCGGTCTGCCATTCCGTCTGATGCTTCGGCGGGACGAGGCGAGATCTAATCCGGCAGCAGGGGGACGCGCGGGGCTCGCAGGCGATGGGGTTCCGGCACGCTGGAGCCGATCAGCGGCCGGCAGTAATTGAAGAAGGCCGTGGTGACGCCATCGGCTTCGGCATTGATGAACTCATCAGCCATTACGCGGGTCTTGCCGGCGATGTCTTTCAAGGGAACAAGATCGTAGGAAACGCTGTAATTAAGTACCGGACGGCGAATGACCACCGATCCGTCGACATTGTCCCACATGGCGTACTGCACCGCGATCTCACCCACCTCCCGTGCTTCGTGAGCATCCCGGTCGGATACGACCCCCAGGAACGATCTCTGCAAGTAGCCGAAGGTGTCGGCGCGAACGCGGTTGATCTTGAGTTTCGATTTGACCTGCTCGGCCAGCAAGTCGCCCACTACACCGGTTCCGGAAAGCTGCACGTTGCCGTGGGCGTCGCGCTCCGCGGTGCCTGAAAGAGTTAACGCAATGGGAGTTTCCTTCTCATCCTGGATTCCCTCCGAGACCGCCACTGTGCACAGCCCGTATTTGCTATAGATGCGATCGACGTCGGCGAGGAAACGTTCCGTCGAGAAGGGTCGCTCGGGCAGGTAGATGAGATGCGGTCCTTCGTCGACGTATTTCCGCGCGAGGCCCGACGACGCCGTGAGGAATCCGGCGTGGCGCCCCATGACAACGCCGATCAACACTCCGGAGAGCGCACGATTGTCAAGATTCAGTCCAATGAACGCCTGGGTGACGAATCGCGCCGCCGAACCAAAGCCCGGACAGTGGTC
>DASTFP010000010.1:0-3824 GCA_035719865.1 Terrimicrobiaceae bacterium
GAGATCGCCCCCGCCGGCGATTTCTGGGAAGCCGAGCCCGAGCACCAAGATTATTTGGAGCGCTACCCCGTTGGTTACACCTGTCACTTCATCCGCCCGGACTGGAAGCTTCCCGCACGGGCTAGGGAGTTGCGGAGAGCCAGTCCATAGAACTGGCCTCATCTGGCGAGTTCGCCGAGAAGGATGAGGGCTGCGAAGCCCGCAGCGGCGAGAAGGCCGGAATAGCGGGGTCCATTGTGGAATGCCTCCGGGATCATGGTTTCCGCCGCCATCGCGATGAGTGCCCCGGCTCCATATGCCTTGAGGATTGCCGTCGCGTGGGGGCCAAGGTCACTCAGGAAGTAGAAGGCAAGGGCCGTCGCCGCCGCAGTACCAAGTGCAATACCGCTCCATAGGCTCAGCACGTAACTCGATGAGCGCGAAGCGAGGCGCATCCCGGCCGTCCCGGAAAGTGCCTCCGGCAGGTTCGAGAGCGCGAGCGCCGCGATCAGTGCCAGATCGGGTCCGCCGGCCCGCAGGGTGACGCCAAGGATCAACGCCTCCGGCACAGCATCAAGCGCAGTGCCGAGCGCAATCGAGGTGCCGCTGCCCGGCGCGTCGGCTTCGGAAGGTTGCGGCTTGCATTCCCCGCAGCGCTTGCGGTCTGTGGCGGTCACGAGAGCTGCGTTCGCGATGCTGAACGTAGCGGCACCAGCAACGATTCCGCCTATGGTGGATGCCGCGCCGGCCAGCATGAGCGCCTCGGACGCGACCTCGACCGAGGCGATTGAAAGCAGCACGCCCGCGCCGAGCGACATGATGGCGGCGATGGCCCGGTGCCCGAGGTTCGTTATTAGCCCCAGAATCGCCCCGACAAGCACGCCGGAAGCCGCAGCCGCACCCCAGCAGAAGGCCCATACTGCTCCCATGATCTCTTCGGGCACTGCGTGCTCCGCTTCGTTGCAACCCACAGCCATCGGGGCCAGCGGCAAACCTAACGGCGCAGGGAGAAATCGCTCGACGCCTATTTCCGGAGCAGCATACTATCACGCAGAAGTGTACCGGTGCGTTGGCACAGGGATTCCGAGACCAATGGCCGGGGCCCGATTCGCTCCCCACACCGCCTTTACCGACCCGACCACACCCCCTAACGCGTCGAATCGCATCTTTCAGATGCCGAAGCGGCGCGACGAGATGCTGCCGGCGGCTCGCTCTACTGGGTGATCAAGAGCCTCGTGCAGGTGCGCCAGCCGCTGCTGGATATCACCGAAGGCACCAGGCGCATGGCGTGCTCTGCTGCCTGCTGATCCCGATTAACAGTGACGTTTTGCTGCGGTGCATGAGTCCGGAGCTGGCACATTTTCACCGACCCGACTTAGCGGTCGGCGCGTCCGGTTACAGAGTTACATTCACCGTGCTTAACACGGTGCTGGCAGGGGGAAGTTGGTTGCTCTCCCGACTTAGACGAGCGGCTTGCGTCACGGGGGACGGGTCTCTGGGAAAAAAGCGACCTGTGGTCAGAGAGCCTAATCGGGCTAAGGCCGGATGTCGGTCTCTGCGAAACGGCGCTCGCAAGCAATCACTCCCCGTGGAACCCGCCGGCTATTGTGGCCTTTCCAAGCCTGCGGGCGCCGTCGCTGCCAGTCCTCTACCGTTCGCTCCGATGATCCGTTGAACGCCCGATACCATAAACCGCGTCTGCCGAAGCGTCGAGCCATTCCAGAAAGAAGACACCCGAGTCATGCCGACGACGGCATCTGCCATCATTTTCCTGCCGCTCGATCGCCTCCACGGCGGTCCTGCCAATGGCGCGGCCAACGCATTTCGCCAGCGTGCCAGTGAGGCGCGAGACAATCTAGGGCTACATCGAGGACGTGGCTGGCGGGCCTCGATCCGGCGGCACTTAACGTGAAGCGCTCCGTGAGGCGTCAGCGCACCACGTGCCTCACTGCTGCATTGCATGAGTCCATTGTTGTGAAGGTTTTCAGATGCCGGGCCATCGCGGCGGTGCGGCACCCATTGGGGCCGGCGTCGGAAAGCCTGCAGGGAAAGAACCCGCGAGAGAGGCGCGTTGATCGGCCTGCGAGCGCTATGGTGATTTGTGGTTAGCGCTGGCGGCGTCGGTGACGAGCTGTGAGACGGTTATGGGACCGTAAGGCTTATCGGGAGGGAGGATCAGCTTCGTTGCGAGCACGAGGACAGTGTTCGATGACCTCAATGGCCGGGGCAATTGCGGCATATGAAGTAGTCCCGAGCGAGCGATAGCGTAGCCGGCTGTTGAGCAGCGGCGAGAACCGGTCAAGACGTGGGGGAGTGATACCGAGGCGTCGCTCATGAGGTGTCGATCCTGATCTTTGGGTTGATCGGCTGCTGCTGGGGTTGACCGCCCGGCTCAAACAACTCGACAATCAACATGCGGCCACCGCAACATGGACAAGGATGAGCGTACTACTCCGACCACTTCGGCATCGCAGCGAGCCAGTTGTCGAAGGCCTTACAGACACGCTAGCAAGTGGATTCCACGTGCTCTCAGGTAGTCGAGGTGCTCGGCGGCTTGGGCGGCGGATCTTCAATTCCTGGTCGCCAGGCAACCTTCGCTATGCTGTTCTAATCCGTCCCGGCGTCATGGAGGTTGTCGAGAAGGATGGGCTCGCGGAGTCATAATGCCCAGAAGAGTCGCTGCCTCTCATTCGTGCTGGGAGAGCCTCACCTCGCAGTGGGTCACAGTGAACTGATTCAGGAAGAAGGGCCGCAGGAGGGCCATTGAATCTTCGCGCTTTTTGCTGTCCCAGAAGGCACGCATGTCTGCTTCGTTCTCCCACACCGTGATGGAATACCCGGCGTCGGGCTCATTCTGATCTCGTGCGAGCCAATGGTCCTTCAACCCCTTCACATCGCCTCGCAACGCAATGGCCTTCTTGAAGGCGGCTTCGAAACCGTCCCATTGGCCGGGAACGATCCGTCCCCAAATAATGCGCATATACATATGAGTTCTCCTTTGGTTGCCACCTCCGCCTCATGCCACTCCCCAATCCCGGGAGCACGACAAATAGCACCTGTGCGGTCCGCTGTCCTCGTGGCCGTGTTCAAGGAGACGGGATCAGTGCCGATCACGCCCGCCCGGAGCACGCCATAGTGGTCCGGCACGCCAATTCGGCGATGCCGGTCAGCACTGCACGCTATGTAGGAAACTTGGCTTCCGGAAATGGCACTTTTTGACCGGCTTGGCTTAGCGGCCCGCGCGCCCGGTTACAGAGTTACATTCACCCTGCCTAACACGGTGCTAGCACGGGTAAAGTTGACCAATTTCATGCCGCACGATCATCACTGCCGACGACTTCCATGCTTCGTGACCCTTTGACGTCCTGCGTTTCGTCGCGGGGCCACGAGCATAGGCTCGACCACTCCTGGCAAAAGCACCCACTGGTCGCGTTATGAGTCGGTACCGCGGGCAAAGTTGCGGCGCAGGAAATCGAGCACGACGCGATTGAACTCGCCAGGAGCTTCCCAGTAGGGGGCGTGACCAGCCTCGCGCAGCGTGAGCAATTCGTGCTCTGACTTGAAGATCATCAGCGAGCAGGATGCTCGTGATTTGCTTGCAGACGTTGAACATCGTAGACAGCGGGTTCCGCCATGGTGGGATTTCCTTTCGCCCGCGAAAACTACCGCGTCGCGAACGGTGCGATTCGAAAAGGGGCCAATTTAATGGCGCAGGCTGAATTCTCATACTCAGGTGAGGCCTATCCCCTTCCGGGAGGCCGCGCTCTCGTCCGGGGCACTCGCACCTCCGGCGGCGGGCGCACTAAGAAGCACGTCTTCATCGAGGTGGAATGTTTACCCGAAGA
>DASTFP010000011.1:0-2262 GCA_035719865.1 Terrimicrobiaceae bacterium
GCTCGCAAGAATCGGCCCGACCTGATCGTGCTGGATCTGATGCTTCCGGCCATGGACGGATACTCCGTCTGCAAGACGCTCAGGAAGAACGCCGAGACGGAGGCGCTCCCGATCCTAATGCTTACGGCACGGGGGGAACCGGGCGAACGCGTTCACGGCTTGGAAATTGGAGCCGACGACTACGTCACGAAGCCCTTCAGCCCGCGAGAGCTGGTGCTACGAGTCCAAGCCCTCCTCAGGCGATCTCGCTCAAAGACGCGCGCCGAGACGCTTGAGGTCGACGATTTTCACCTCGACAAAAGTAAATTCGATGTGCGGCTCGAGGGCCGTCGCCTCGAATTGACAACCACCGAGTTCAAGTTGCTGAGCGTCTTGATCGAACGCCGCGGCCGCACTCAGTCCCGCGACGCTCTGCTCTACGATGTCTGGGGCTACCAGAATCCCATCGACACCAGGACCGTGGACACCCACATCAGGCGCCTCAGGGAAAAACTGGGCCGGCACGCTTCGCGCCTGGAAACGGTGCGAGGCGAGGGTTACCGCTTCAAGACGGTGCTCGATCCTTGACTTTCTGGACGGCAATTCTTATCGGCTGCGCCGTGGCGGGAGTGATTCTCGTCTATTTTCAAATTGTCGCACCCTTTAACCACTTGCGCGCCATCTTGCGGCGGCTTGCGCGGGGCGATTTCCGGCCTGTCTTGCTCAGCTCACGAAACGGGGTCCTCCAGGAGGCGGCCAACGACGTGAGGCGCATCTCCGAGTTGCTCCAGCAACTTGATCAACAAATCAGCGACGAGGGCTTCAGCCTGAAGGCGATCCTTTCCAGCATGGTCGAGGGCGTGGTTATTACGGACCGCGCACAGCGCATCCGCCTCGTCAACGAATCCCTTCAGCGCATGTTCGAACTGCCACAGCCGCCCGTCAACCGCACGGTCATTGAAGTATTCTTTAACCATCAGCTTCAGCAGGCCGTGGAGAAAACCTTGTTTGATGGCCTCCCGCGGCAAATTGAAATCTCACTCGAAACACCCGCCCGGGACGGCTATACGACCAAGCACCTCGAGGTCTCGGCGAGCGGTTTGAATCCCCGACCGAAAACTCGTCCTCTCGGCGCGGTAATCGTTTTCCACGATGTCACGGCGGTGAAAACCCTGGAGGCGGCGCGGCGCGAATTCGTCGCCAATGTATCGCACGAGTTCCGAACACCGCTGGCAATCATCAACGGCTATATTGAGACGCTTCTGGACGGCGCCATGGACGATCGGCCCACAGCTGAGGGGTGGCTGAAGACGATGGCCAACAACGGTCGCCGGCTTACCCTCCTCATCGAAGACCTGCTGACCCTTTCCCACCTGGAGCATCGCTCGCCCCGACTTGACTTTCAGAATACAAACCTGCCCGAGCTTCTTGGTGGCGTCATCGAGCGCCTGGCACCCGCAATTTCGGAACGCAAAGGGCAGGTGGCAATTGATTGGAATTCCGATGTAACGTGGGCCGACACCGAGCCACTCAGGATGGAGCAGGTATTTGAGAACCTGCTGGACAATTCCATCCGCCACGCGACTTCGGACGCGGTTCTCATAACGATAAGGGCTCAGTCCGTCGGGGAGGAAATCGAGATCGCGTTCTGTGATAATGGACCTGGCATTCCCTACGCCGATCAACCCCACATCTTTGAACGCTTTTATCGCGTTCACAAGGACCGATCCCGTGCCGCCGGAGGCACGGGACTCGGCTTGTCCATCGTAAAGCACATCATATTGGCCCACGGAGGCACCGTCGCCGTCGAGAGTATTCCCGGGCAGGGAGCCTCGTTCAAAATCAAGCTCCCCGTGCATCAAAAAGCTTTGAATGTCTCTTCGCGATGACCCCCAGGGGAATCCTGGCAGCGAAAGCTGCAACTTTTCAGTCTCCGAACAGTTCTATATTACGACCATGAGATACTCCGCTTTGGCATTGGCAGCACTTTTGTTCGTCTCTGTGGGGACGTCTGGGATTGCACAGCAAGACGAGGAGGGTAGCGCTCCAAAGTCTCCGCCGGAAAAGGAGGGACGGTGGCGCGAGAGGCTCCTCGAAAGTCTTCCGCCGGAGATGCGGGACCGCTTCGAGGCGGCGCGAGAAAAAGCGATGCAGGATCCCAAGCTTCGGGAGCTTCGGAGGACCGCCGAGAAAGCAAAGAGGGATTTTTTCAAGGCCATGCGGACGAAGATGATGGAGATCGATCCTGCCCTCGCCGACATGGTGCGGAAGCGGGTTATGGAG
>DASTFP010000012.1:0-6340 GCA_035719865.1 Terrimicrobiaceae bacterium
TTCGGGAATTCGGCGCTTTGCCCCAGCCAAGGTAAAGGTGGTGGATACGGTTGGCGCGGGGGATTGCTTTACGGGATGGCTCGCCACGGGCATCGCCGAGAGCCTAACCATGGAACAAGCCGTGGAGCGCGCAGTGCGCGCAGCGGGCATCGCCATCACGCGTCACGGCGCTCAGGACGCCATGCCCCGTCGTGACGAGGTCGGCTGAAGCCCAGAACCGATTACCCATTCCTCAGGACACGGTTAATAATACCGTGCCGGCTGTCCCGTCGTCTCGAGAAGGGAGAGCCAGAGATCACCACCGGGGTCAACCGTGCGCCGAGCCGATGTGACGACGCCGACGGGAATGTGAACATAGCTATTGTGCCAGCGGGCTACGACCAACCCGGTCTTGCCCGCCATCCCCGCGTGGACGGCCGCCTGACCAAGACGCATGCAATAGGTGCGATCCTGCGGCGACGCCGCAACGCTGCGAATCATATAACTGGGATCGATATATTTGAGCGTCAGCTCTGTCTTGCGCTGGCGAAAGAAATCCTCAATTTTGCCCTTGAGAAAGACGCCGATGTCTCCAAGACGCTTGTTTCCTGACGCATCGGTACCCGAGGCTTCGACCAGGTTTTGTCCGGCGCCCTCGGCGACAATCACCAGCGCATGGCCGCGCCGGATGATTCGCTGCCGGAGTTGCTCCAGGAAGCCATGATCGCCCTCCAGCGCGAAAGGCACCTCGGGAATTAGGACGCAGTTCGCATCGCCGCTGGAGATCGAGGCAGAGCACGCGATGAACCCCGATTGCCGGCCCATCAGCTTGACAAGGCCGACACCATTGCGCGCGCTTCGCGCCTCGGTATGTGCCGCTGTGATGGCGTCGACCGCGGCAGCGCACGCCGTTTCGTAGCCGAAGCTCTTGTCCATATACAGCATATCGTTATCGATGGTCTTCGGGACCCCGACGACAGCCAGCTTATACCCGCGCTTCCAAGCCGCCTCCCCGATGTCGAGCCCACCCCGCTGCGTGCCATCTCCTCCAACGACAAAAAGAATGTTGACCTCCCATTCGATCAACTGGTCCACCATGCGCTGAGTGTCTTGAGGCCCGCGTGATGTGCCAAGAGCGGTGCCCCCAAAACGATGAAGGTTGGTGACGTACTTCGGTGTGAGATTCAAGACACTGTGCCCGTAATCCGGGATCAGGCCTTCGAAGCCATAGGGGATGCCCAGAATGCGCGGAACACCATAGCGATAATAGGCCTGCATGACGACGGATCGAATAACGTCGTTGAGACCAGGACAGAGCCCTCCGCAGGTGACGATCGCACAAATGGTCTTCTGCGGCTCAAAATAGATTTTCTTCCGCGGACCAGCGGCCTCGAAACAAAGCGGCTCCACGCCATTCGCAAAAGTCTCTTTGATGTGGCCGAGATTGTGATCCACCAGCACGCGCGCATCGTCACCGTAAAAGGCATGCTGTTTTCCGACTTCTCTAAAATAGGCGTCGAGCGGTGAGTCGATCGTCCGCTCTCCAAGGGCCTTGATTGCGAGGTCTTCCGATTTGAGTTCAACCATGGTTGGCACCGCCTTTCCCTAGGAACCGGCTACACGAAAACTGCGGGGGTTGCGAGAATTTTCTCCCCGACAGCGCAATAACCTCCTCACATCCTCTCCGGGCAATCGATTCCCAGCAACCCAAGGCCGGCGCGAAGCACGCGAGCCGTGACATCGCACAGCACCAGCCGGGAATTACGGAGATCCGGGCCATCGGCCTTAAGGACCGGACACGCCTCATAAAAGACGTGGAAGCCAATCGCCACATCGTAAAGGTAGCTCGCGAGGAGATTCGGACGAAAATCCTCCAAGACCAGGGGAACGATCTCGCCGAATTGGAGTAATCTCACCGCGAGCACGCGTTCCTCGGGAAGTTTGAGCGTCAGGAACTCTGGAGCATCAAAGCTTTGGTCCAGGCGGCGAAAAATCGAGCGAATCCGAACGTAGGCGTTCTGCAGGTAAGGCGCCGTGTTGCCTTGAAACGAGAGCAGTTTGTCCCATGAGAATACATAGTCGGTCATTCGGTGCTGTGACAGTTCAGCGTACTTGACCGCGCCAAGACCAATCGCGAGCGCAATCTCTTCAGCATCCTGCCTTTCAAGCGGAGGCTTCCTTTCCGCAACGATGGCTCCGGCCCGGTCGATCGCTTCCTCGAGAAGCTCAGCAAGACCGATGGTCTCTCCGGCCCGTGTTCGCATGATCTTGCGGTCCTCGCCCAGGATGCTTCCAAACGCGATGTGCTCGAGCTTTGCGGTCACACCTATCCGGCGCGCCGCGGCGAAGATCTGTTGAAAGTGCAGGGATTGCGGAGCGCCGACGACATACCATATTTGGGAGGGGTTCCATTTTGCGGTCCGGTATTCGATGGTCGCAAGATCGGTCGTGGCATAAAGAAAACCGCCATCGCTCTTTCGAATGATTAACGGCTTGTCGGCCAGAGCAGGGATATCCCGGAAAAAAATGCAGAGGGCTCCCTCGCTCATCTCAGCCACTCCCTGCGCCGCCAACTTTTCGCACAACGGCGCCAAAGCCTCACTATAGAAGCTTTCGCCCAAGCGCTCGTCGAAACGGACGCCCAGCAAGTCGTAGAGCTTCTGAAAGTCCCGCCAGGAGAGTTCGACGGCGCGAGACCAGATTTTCCTGTTATCGGGATCTCCCTGCTGAAGCTTTACGAGCTCTTCCCGCACGGCTCTTCGGATCGCATCGTCGTTGTCCTCCAACGCACTGACCTCCCGGTAGAGCCGAACGAGTTCGTGGATGGCGTTGCTTTCAAGGGCACGCCGATCAAGAAGGTGCTTCCAACCGTAAATGACCTTGCCGAATTGAGTGCCCCAATCGCCAACGTGATTGTCGGTGATCACGTCGTGGCCCAAGAAACGCGCCGTGCGAGCGAGGCAATCGCCAAGGATCGTGCTGCGAATGTGCCCGACGTGCATCGGCTTCGCAACGTTCGGCGAACTGAAATCGATGATGATGCGCCGCCTCTTTGTTGCGGCGCTCACGCCCAGTCGGTCGTCTCGGAAGATCGCGGAAACCGAGCGCGCGACAAACTCATTGGTCAGCCGGAAATTGATAAATCCGGCGCCAGCGACCTGCGGTGGATCGGAGAGATCCCGAACGTCCAGAGCGCGGCAGATCTCCGCAGCAATGCTCCTCGGAGCCATCCTGAGTTCCTTGGCGAGCACCATCGCGACATTGGTTTGGTAATCGCCAAAACGGGGATCGGTGGCGGGAACTACCTCAGGTGTCCCAGCGCCAGGGTAGGTTTTTTCCAGAGCCAGTTTGAGCCGTTTAGCAAGGATCTCGCGGGCGGTCGCCATCAGCTTCGCGGCGACCGGCTTTCGAAAACCCGGAGGATCTGTGCCGCATCTTTCGCCTTGCCCAGCTCGTCTCTCACCGCTTTGTCGTTCAGAAACTTTGCGATGGCCGCCAGGGTCCGAAGATGAGTTTGAAATTGATCCTTCGGAACGACGAAGAGCACGACAAAGAAAACCGGGCGCCCATCCAGGGAATCAAACTCGATGCCAACGGTCGAGCGACCGAACGCGGCCACCACCTCCTCCACCTTGTCCGAGGAAGCATGAGGGATCGCGATGCCGAAGCCAATTCCGGTGCTCATCGTCTGCTCACGCTGCTTGATCGAATCCAGCACAACTTCGCGTTCGTCTTCACGGATTCTGCCGGCGTTCACGAGCACGTCCACCAATTCTCCTATGGCCTCCCATCGAGCCGTGGTCTTCATTTCCGGCACGATTTGTTCGGCCGATAAAAGATTTGCCAACGTCATGATCTGAAGCCGGAAGGCTACAAATCGGAGAGGCGATGACAAGTGGGATTATATTCGCATTCTTTGTGCCGGCAGCGTTCGCGGCCAAATGCGGGCGAGCAAGGACAAAGCGGCCGGCCTACGGAAGAGCAGCGATGCGTTGGGAACCACGTTGAAAATTGAGGACGCTCAATATGGCATTGGCGAGCCCGTCCGGTTAATTGCTCACGCAAAGCCCTGTCGCCTAGTCCTATAAGAGTGTCGAAGCAAATCCTACAAGGCAGAACTCCACGATGCGGCTATATTCACGCGAAATCGTGAAGATCCACCTGTTACCTCAGGGCGATATCCCCGAACCACGGCGCCCTCGCAGCCATGGCGCGATTTCTTAAACGCCTTTTTGTGATAGTGGCGATCGCCGGATTGGGCCTGGTAGCCGCTGCCGTTGTTTTCGTTTACCCGAAATACCGGGAACACAAGCAGATTGCAGACAGCTTTGATCTCGGCGAACTCGATAGAATCCCGGCCATCTCGGAAGTCTTCGATTGCGCCGGCATGCGCTACGGCAGGCTCGAAGGCGAAGTGCGCTATGTTGTGCCGCTGGAACAGATCTCCCCAAATTTCATCAAAGCCCTGCTCGCCCGAGAGGACTCGCGGTTCTACAGCCACCATGGAGTTGACTATCCGGGGATCATCCGGGCTGCGACGCGCAACTTGAGCGCCGGGGATGTCAAGGAGGGAGCAAGCACGATTACGCAGCAACTTGCCCGGAACACGTTCGCGCTTGGTGAGGACCGCTGGCGCAGAAAGTTCATTGAAGCGCTGCTCGCGCTTCGCATCGAGAAAACTCTGAGCAAGGAGAAGATCCTCGAGGCTTATTCCAACCGCATTTATTACGGCGTGGGGCTCTACGGTGTCGAAACTGCTTCGCGCGCCTGCTTTGGGAAATCCGCGAGCGACCTCACGTTGTCGGAGGCGGCGATTCTCGCCGGGCTGATCCGCAGCCCGAACCGTCTGAATCCCCTCGAGGATACTCGCACCGCACTCGCACAAAGGGATCAAGTCCTCGCGCGGATGGAGGAACTCAAGATGATCACCCCAGCCGAGGCGAAGGCAGCGCTCGCCGAGCCGATGCCGCTTTCCAAGCGGCTCCTTCCCCCGGCGCAGGAGAACTATGCGATGGACGCCGTGATTCGCGATCTCACGATTCTTCTGCCCAAAGACGTCATCGATAGAGGCGGCTTGAGGATCTATACAACCATCGATCGCCGTCTTCAGATGATTGCGGAGGAAGCTGTGGAGACAAAACTTGCCGAGCTCGAATCCGGGAAGGGCTGGCCGCATCCCAAGCGCTTTCGCTCCTTTGACATGCCTTCCCAGGGTGCGCCGGAAAGGGAAAACGAGTCTCCCCACGTCCAGGGCGCGCTCGTGGCCATCGACAACGAAAGTGGCGGAATCCGAGCCATCGTTGGAGGCCGTGACTTCAAGGAAAGCCGCTACAACCGCGCCCTGCTTGCCAGGCGCCAGATCGGCTCGACATTCAAGCCGTTCGTTTACGCCGCCGCCTTTGATCGAGGGATGGCCCCCGGGACGCTGGTTGATGATGCCCCGATTCGCGAAGGCGATATCGCCGGCTACGCCACGACATGGTCGCCTGAAAATTCCGACGGTCAGAACCAGGGGTTGCTGCCCGCGGCTCTCGGACTCATCCGTTCGCGTAACACCATGACCGTACGCGTCGGCGAATATGCCACGCGAAGCGTAGTGAGGAAGCTGGCTTTAAATGCCGGTTTCGAAAACGTGCCGGACACCCCGGCAATCTACCTCGGAGCCTTTGAAACAACCCTCAAAAGCATCACGGCTGCCTACACGATGTTTCCAAACGAGGGCGTCAGAAGGCAGCCGTACATCATCGAATCCATTGAGGACCGGTACGGAAAAACCATTTACAAGGCTTCGCGGGCGGAGCTTCGTTGCATTACTCCCGCCGTGAACTACGTGATGAACGAACTATTGCGCGACGTCATTCGCAAAGGCACCGCGACCGTGGCTGCATCGTTCGGTCTAAGCGTCCCGGCAGCTGGAAAAACCGGAACAACTGACGACTACAAGGACGCTTGGTTTATCGGCTATACGACCAGATTGACCTGCGGCGTGTGGGTTGGCATGGACCGTCCGCAGCGCATCGCGGATCGCGGTTACGGTAGTAAGCTGGCCCTGCCGATCTGGGTGGATTTCATTCAGAACGCGTCGGCATGGAAGTATGTGCCACAGAACTTCGCGATACCCGGAAATCTTCGGCCAGTTGAGCTCTGTCGCGCATCGGGAGGAGTCGCGACCCCCGAATGCAAGGCCGAAGGAACGATGTATCAGGCCCAGCTTCCCGAGAAGATGGTCCCCCATCGTTACTGCTCCATCCACCTGGGCACGCTGGCGGGATTGCCCACCGACGGAGCTGCACAACCTCAATCCTATCCTCCCATGGCGCAGGTCTCTGAAGCGCCCGTTGCGCCCGCCGTCCCGATAGAG
>DASTFP010000013.1:0-4171 GCA_035719865.1 Terrimicrobiaceae bacterium
GAACTTGATGTCCACGGAGCTCTTCATTCGGCGCCCGCTGCTGTGGCTCACCTTGGCAGCGCGGAAGCGCGCGACGATCTTGTGCTCGCCGAACTTTGGCTACCGGCATTTTCTGAAGGTGCTCGACGACCGTCCGATCGAAGGGCTGAATCTTTCGTCGGTTCGCCTTGTGTTCAACGGTGCGGAGCCGATTTCAGTGGACCTGTGCGAAGAATTCCTGGACCGCTTGGCGCCGGCTCGCCTTTCACCCAGTGCCATGTTTCCGGTGTATGGCCTCGCGGAAGCTGCTCTGGCCGTGAGCTTCCCGCCCGTCGGGAGGCCGTGTCGTTCCATCGCGTTCAATCGTCATCGCCTGGGCGCGTGCAAGCGCGTGGAGACCGTGTCTGCCGCCGACAAGAGTGCCGTTGTGTTTATGGGAGTCGGGAGGGCCATTCCCTACTGTCGGGTTCGCATTGCTGACGATGAGGATCGCGCTCTTCCCGACGGACAGGTCGGGCATATTCACATTAGCGGGGAGAACGTTACCCGGGGATACTACGAGAATCCCGAGGCGAATTCTCTGGCGCTCACGGCTGACGGATGGCTGCGCACAGGCGATCTCGGTGTGGTCCACGAGGGCGAGCTGTACATCACCGGGCGCGCCAAGGAGATTATTTTCGTCAACGGCCAGAACTACTATCCCCAGGATTTGGAAAACATCGCCCAGCAGGTGGAAGTCCTCGAGCTCGGAAAGGTAGTCGCGGCGGGCGTTCGCCTGCCAAATGCACAGACCGATCACCTTGTCGTTTTTGTGCTGCACCGCGCCAGTCTGCGCGAATTTGTGCCGATCGCCTCGCAGGTCGCGCGCGTGATCAGCGAGCGGGCGGGACTGGAAGTACGGGAGGTCGTTCCTGTGAAACGCATTCCGAAGACCACCAGCGGCAAGATTCAGCGCCACCTCTTGGAGCAAAGTTACGTCGCCGGAGAATTCGCGGCGCAGTTGGCCGAACTGCGCGCCTTGCGCGACGCGGGCCGTGGTCCGGTGTCGACATTGCGCACCCAAATCGAGGAAAAGATCGGGAGCATCGTGAATGCAGTCCTGGAAGGCAAAAAGATCGATATTCATGACGATCTTTTCGAGGTGGGCGTGAATTCCCTGAAGCTCGTTGAGATTCACGAACGGATTGAGCGCGAGTATCCTGGGCTGATCGATCTCATGGAATTGTTCGACTTTTCGACGATCGCTGAACTGACGCAGCGCCTCGAAGCGAAGCTGGCCAGCGCGTAGGCGCGCCCAGATTGGGTCGAACGGAGGTTCAGGTCGACAGGCGCTCGCAGGCGGTGACGGTATTCGCCATGAGCATGGCGATCGTCATGGGGCCGACTCCCCCGGGGACGGGCGTGATCGCGGTGCATCGCTCCGCGACGGCGTCGAAGTCGACGTCGCCGACAAGCCGGTAGCCCTTTGCGGAATCGGGTTCCGCGATCCGGTTGATACCGACATCGATCACGACCGCGCCGTCGCCGATGTGATCTTTGCCGAGGAATCGCGGGCGTCCGATCGCGGCGATGACGATGTCGGCGGCGCGTGTGATTCCCGCCAGATCACGAGAGCGCGAATGGGCGACGGTAACCGTGGCGTCACCGGATTTGCCGCGCCGCATCAGCAGAAGCGCGAGCGGTTTTCCCACTATCATGCTGCGACCCACCACCACGATGTTTGCGCCTGCCGTTTGCACCCCGATTTCCTGAAGAAGGCGCAAGCAGCCCAGGGGAGTGCACGGAACGAATCCGGTGGGGTCGTCCATCGCGAGCTTGGCCACATTTACGGGGTGAAAGCCGTCGATATCTTTTCGCGGGTCGATTGTTTCGACGACCGCTTGCTCTTTGATGTGCGGCGGCGGAGGGGATTGGACGAGGATGCCGTGGACTAGCGGGTCCGCGTTGAGTCCGCGCACTAAAGCGACCAGTTGTTCCTGGGACGTGTCAACGGGGAGCTCATGCTTGACCGAATGCAAGCCGAGTTCCGCAGCCTTCTTGTCCTTGGAACGCACGTAGGCGCGCGATGCCGGATCATCCCCAACGAGAATTGCCGCCAATCCCGGGCGCAGTCCCCGTCCTGCGAGGACCGCAATGCGGTCCTTGCTCTCCTCATGAACTCTCTGGGCGATGCTCGTGCCGTCAATCTGCTTCATTTCGCAAGAGGTTTTCCACCCTCGACCGCGCGGCTTCAAATTCCTTGTCATTCAATTCTCGCGGCACGTGAATCGGGTCGTCCACGGTTACCGAGACCTTCGAAAAAGGCAACGGAATGATGAAGCCATCCCAGGTCTGCAGGCGCAAACAGCGTGTAAACTTGGCATGCACTGGCGCGATGGGAGCGGCCGTCAATTGCGCGAGCGAGATTGCGCCGGGTCCGAATGAATATCGCGGTCCGCGCGGACCATCCGGCGTGATGGCGATGTCGCAGCCGTTTTCGGTCAGTTCGATCAACTCACGCAAGGCCCGCGATCCCCGCCGCGAACTCGATCCCCGCACAGCGTCCATCCCAAACCGGCCAACGAGCTGAGCAAGGATTTCGCCGTCGCGACTCGCGCTGGTCAACACGTTGACTCCTTTTCGGGTTTTGCCGGGATAGTGCCGAAGGAAAGCGAGGGTGATGCCGAGAATACGATTGTGCCAGAAGCACATAATGACCGGGCTTTTCAGAATGTTTTTCGTGAATCCCGTCCGATCCTCAAAGTCGAGGCGCAACGTCAGGAACAGAAGGCGCAGTATGGTCGAGCCGATGACGGCGAGAAGGCGTTCGCGTGTCACCGGGGGTCCAGGAGTGTTTTGCGCAGAATGCGCTGCAGAACGGGACGTGCCAGATCTGCAAGCGCGGTATTTGCATAGCCGACCCATGCGATGCCGCTCGTCGTATCAAGCGGAGCATCCGGAAAGCCGCCGAGCGGATGCTCGTAGATGACGCCTGCTTCTTTGAGGAGAAGCGCCCCGACGACGTCGTACGGATGGCACACGAGCGAAGAATCAAGATTAAGTCGCGCCAGGATCAGCGGGCGCAGGTCGCCGATCATGCGATCGTGTCCGGCCATTAGTTCGTAAAATGACCCCCCGCTGCAAATATATTGGTCATCAAACACCGTGGGCGAAGCGTCGCGGCCGATTCCCACCAATTCGTCCCAGAGTTCTTCTTCGATTTGAGCGGTCAAGGCGCGGCCTTCTGGAAAGAATTTCGCCATCCAGGCGAATCCGTGCCGGAAACTAGTCGCAGTCGAGGGCGTCAGTGAGAGCGGCGAGGCTGTGCGATCCAGTAGGTTGAAGGCTTTGGCCGTGAGGCCTCCGCCGCTTATCGCGCTCACCTGGTCCGCGCGCCATTGCTTCGTGGTGGGCAATTCGGTCATCGATGCCACAACAATGTCGGAAAGTCTTGTTGCTTCACCGCGCTGGGGTGCGATCCCGGAAAGCGCCCAGGCGCTGCGTTTGTCATACATGATTCCGCGCGTGCCATCGATCGGGTCGACCAGGCATTTCCATTTAGTGTCCCGGTAGTGGGTGTTGCGTGGGAAGCACAAGGATTCCTCGATTCCCTCCATGATCACTTCAACCGGTTCCGATCCCGGCCACTGCGCGTCAAACCAGCCGCGAATCGCATCCTCGCCGAATTTATCGATCTGATAGATCGTGTCTGCGCTGGAATGGCTGGCCACGTTCGAGAGCGACTCTGCGTCTGTCGAGCGGCGTCCTTCGATGACGCTTTCGCGAATGGTATCGCCCAGGCAGCAGAGAAGCTGACGCAGGGTATCCAGGGTGACATCGTCTGTTCGAGGCATGGGAGCTCTATGGGCGTGTCCCTCCCGAGGGCGCGACTACCTCCGGGGCGGTTGCCGAACTCGGAGAGGGCGAAGTAATCGGGGGTTCCTCTGAAAAGCCGGCCGGGGAACGGTTTGGCGGAGGGCTTGAAAGGGTGGTAGCGGTCGGGAAGCTGGTTCTCACCGACGGCGTGGGAGCGATCACGCCAGTGGGAGTAATCGAAGGACTCTGAGAGGTGGCAACACCAGGGCTGGGAGACGGAGAGGAGGTTGGGCTGGGAGATGGAGAGGAGGTCGGGCTGGGTGACGGAGAGGATGCCGGGCTGGGAGATGGAGAGGAGGTCGGGCTGGGAGATGGAGAGGAGGTCGGGCTGGGTGAC
>DASTFP010000014.1:0-3901 GCA_035719865.1 Terrimicrobiaceae bacterium
CTGTGAGCGAATGGACACCCCTGGTGGATATCGCTGAAGACGATAAGGAGTATTTGATCAAGGCGGAACTGCCTGAAGTCAAGAAGGAGGACGTGAAAGTCACCGTTGAGGGCGGCGTCTTAACGATCACCGGCGAGCGAAAGTTCGAGAAGGAGGAGAAGGGCAAGAAGTATCATCGCCTCGAACGGGCCTACGGCTCGTTTATGCGGAGCTTCGCACTTCCCGAGGGAGCTGCTGGGGACAAGATAAGTGCCGACTTCAAGGATGGGGTGCTTAAAGTCCACCTTGCAAAGAGCCCGGAGGCAAAGCCCAAATCAATCAATGTCAAAGTTGATTGAGAGCGGGGGCGGCCGGCCCAAAGCCGGCCGCCCAGGTGTCCCAATGAAGAAGGTAATTTCAATAAGCGAGATCGTCGCGCCGATTCAAGTGGAGAATGACCGCTATGAGGTTTGGGCGAGCGCGGAGGCCGACTATCACGAAGGCACTCTCGAAGTCGAACTTGATAGCTTTCTGCGCCGTTCGGCAGACGACGAGCACTTGTCGCCAAGTTGGCTGCCAGTCAAACAGACGGTTATCGAGCAGATCGATTTCGAAGAAGGAAATCCTGCGGCCAGGGAGATCTTTGAAAACTGGGTGAAGCGGGTGCGGCGGGCTATCGGGAAGCGCCTTGTCGTTCGGAGATCCTCTCCCGTATGATTGCCGTGTTCACTCTGGGCCAAGATTTCCGGCATGCAGGCGCTGAGATTCATGCGCTGCGCTCCCTTATTTCGACCGGCTTGGTTGGTAGAAGCAAATGTGGCTTTAGCGTCTCCGCCAGCTCGTCAGATGGGGCGAGATGGTCCCGCAATCCGAGACCCTTTAGGGCAGGAGCAACCATCCGGGAGAAATGAAAAACCAACGTCCGAACTTCGGCAAGTTAGCCGCGCAAATGCCGTATCTGAGAAAAGAGGGAAGCCGAATGAAAATCTATTTCGTCGAGGTGGAACCTTCGGAGCGCCGCTTCTTTGAATCGGAACTCTCAGACCATGACTTGCATTTTGTTTCCGGCCTTGAGGAAGTTGAAGGGGACGCCGAAATCGTCTCCACGTTTATTTACTCGCGAATCGACCGGTTGTTTCTCGATCGACATGCCGCGGTGAGATTGATTGCGACGCGCTCGACGACCCACGATCACCTCGAGCTGGAAAGTTGTGCTAAGCGGAACGTAACGATGTGCATCGTGCCGAGCTATGGCGACCACGTGGTGGCTGAGCATACCTTCGCACTTCTCCTTGCGGTGGCGCGCCGGCTGCGAGAGTCGATGAATTTGGGCGACAGTTCACATTTCTCCTACGAAAAGCTGCGGGGTTTTGAGCTACGATCCAAGACCTTCGGGATCATCGGAGCCGGGCGGATCGGATTATGCACGATTCCGATTGCCAGAAGCTTTGGGATGAACGTGATCGCCTGCGACATTCGGCCCAAGCCAAAACTGGCGAAAGAACGTGGATTTCGATACGTTGCGTTCGAGGAATTGCTCGCGGGTTCGGACATCATTTCGCTGCATGCAAGCCTGAACCCTTCCAGCTATCACATTCTCAATCGCGAAACCTTTACGAAATGCCGGCCCGGCGTGGTGATCATCAACACCGCCCGCGGCAAGCTGATCGACACTAACGCGCTGATTGAAGCGCTTGATCAGGGCATCGTCCGCGGCGCCGGGCTCGACGTGCTGGGAGAGGAAAGTGTGATGCGACGGCGCGCCGAACGCATTATCAGCGACCAGATTATCCAAAGGGTACGCGAGCCCGTCGAATTACCCAAGGTAGCGGCAAGGGATCCCTTTCGAGCAAAGGAAATCGAAAAGCTCATGCGCCTCGGCAGTCTGCTTTTACGGCCCGAGGTTGTCTGCACGCCCCACACTGCGTTCAACTGCGTGGAAGCGATCGAGCGGATCAATCGTGTCAGCCTAGAGAACATCAAAGCATTCATTGCCGGAACACCGATCAATACACTGTCGCTGGGTATCGCTCCGGAGGGAGCGGAAGCACCCGGCTCGGTCGCGTCTTAAGCGGCCGCATTCGATGAAAAAAAATCTGCCAAAAGACGTGGCGCGACGGATTTCTTTCTGCGCGCACCGAGCGGAGAGCAATTTTCAGTTCCTTTTGGCCAAGGCAAGCCTAGTGCGAGCCTCACCCACCCGCTAACTTTGCCTATCAGCTGAAGAAAGAGCCAAAAGAATGAACTCAAAGAACGTTTTGGATTCTCCTGCATCGGGCCATTTCGGCGTCTCGCTTCTTCATGATCCGACTTTGAACAAAGGCACCGCATTTACGGAAGAAGAGAGGGATGCGCTCGGGTTGCGCGGACTGCTCCCACCACGAGTGCATACCCAAGAGGAGCAAGTCCAGCGCGTGCTGGAGAATATTCGCGGGAAATCGACCGACCTCGAGCGCTACATTTTCATGATCGGGCTGCAGGATCGCAACGAAACGCTTTTCTACCGGCTGGTGCTCGATCACTTGGAAGAGATGATGCCCGTCATTTACACGCCGACGGTCGGCCTGGCCTGCCAAAAGTACGGGCACATCTTTCGCCGACCGAGGGGAATTTTCGTCTCAATGAAAGATGCCGGGCGCATGGCGAAGGTCTTGGAGAACTGGCCGACCAGAAGTGTGGACGTGATCGTGGTCACTGATGGCGAACGCATACTCGGGCTCGGCGATCTGGGCGCCAATGGCATGGGGATCCCCGTTGGCAAACTAGCCCTCTATACGATCTGTGCCGGGGTTCATCCCTCAGCCTGCTTGCCCGTGACGATTGACGTCGGCACCAATAATGAAGAACTGCTGAATGATCCTCTCTACATTGGCATCCAAGAACGACGGATCCGCGGAGCTGCCTACGATGTTCTTATCGAGGAATTCGTGGCTGCAGTGCAGAAAGTGTTTCCCCATGCCTTGCTCCAATTCGAGGATTTTGCAAACCAGAATGCGTTTCGACTCCTGGCTAAGTATCGAAACCGAGTGTGCGCCTTTAATGATGACGTTCAGGGCACCGCCGCTGTCGCACTTGCAGGCATTAACTCGGCTTTGCGGGTAACAAAAGAGCCCTTGACCGAGCAAAGGTTCGTCTTTCTCGGTGCTGGCGAGGCTGGCACAGGGATCGCGGACCTCCTGGTCGCGGCGATGGTTCGGCAAGGGATGGCTGAAGCGGAAGCACGTGCCCGATGTTGGTTTGTTGACTCGCGGGGATTGGTGGTGAAGAGCCGCATGGATCTTGCCGACCACAAGCTGCCTTACGCCCAGGAGTGCGAGTTTATCGGCGACCTTCTCGGCGCGATTTCCCGGGTTCGACCAACCGTTCTCATAGGCGCCTCCGGACAACCCGGAGCCTTTACCGGGCCAGTGCTGCAAACAATGGCGAAAATTAACGAACGCCCGGTGATCCTCGCTTTGTCAAATCCAACATCGAAATCGGAATGTACGGCCCAGGAGGCCTATTACGGCACTGGAGGCAGGGCCCTGTTTGCCAGTGGCAGCCCGTTCGGTCCGGTTGCCATGGATGGTAAGACTTTCATCCCAGGACAGGCAAACAACTCCTATGTATTTCCCGGAGTGGGGATGGGCGTGGTGGCAAGCGGGAGCAGCCTGGTATCCGACGAAATGTTTCTGAGCGCCGCAGGGACGTTGGCCGCAGAAACTTCTGCAACCGATCTCGAGCAAGGTCGGCTTTACCCTTCGCTGACGCGAATTAGAGAGGTCTCTCTGGCGATCTCGACGGCGGTGGCCGGGGTCGCATTCGAATGCAATCTGGCGACGGTTCCTCGACCGGACGACCTGCGTTCCTCTATCAGGGCTCTAATGTACGAACCCCGCTACCCTGATTACGTCCGAACGTGAGGCAAGGGATGGGGCGTAGA
>DASTFP010000015.1:0-8521 GCA_035719865.1 Terrimicrobiaceae bacterium
TTCGCCACCTCGGCATGCCCGTGATATTGAAGCAGACCTGCTCATGGGTCCGGTTCCTCGTGGCACCGCCAGAGTATCCGGCTTCAGTCGCTATCACACCCTTCACCTCTGAGAAGGCTCCTTCAACGCCCAAAAACAACCCGCCGCGCACACTAGCATTGCTGCGCGCCAGAGTGCCTTATTCGATCCTCCGGTATCTTGGTGAGATTTCGTAGCGGTCGACTTGGGCCTTTGGAGGCATCGAAAATTCAATCGAAATCAAGCGACGCATAAGCCTTTTTATCCTCTGTCTCCTGTTCTCTTGAAGAGGTGCGTTTTTCTTGATAGACGTGAAAAGGGAAGGCATCGTGTGCTGGATGTCTCCAGCTTTTTCGCATCGCACTGATTCGCTGTATATGGGGTCTTCGCCCCATGCTGCCATCACTTGGTGCGAGCGAGCAACTCATTGAAGTTCAGCATGCTTTCGCCTTCCCTGCTCAGCACTTTTCGGTAGGGCGAGCGAAAGGCTAATCGTTTAACGTGCGATCCAAAGAGTGATGTCAATGATTCGTCGTCGGTTGAACGCTGCTTTCAATAACTCCCGCGGCGATGGCGTAACGAGTGAGACCCGCAATGTCGTGGATGCTCAGCTTCTGCATGAGATGCTGACGATGCTTTTCCACGGTCTTGATACTTATACCGAGTTCGGAGGCAATTTGTTTGTTGGCTTTACCCTCCGCAATCAATTGAAGCACTCCTTCTTCGCGGGAAGTCAGGCAGGCTCCTTTTCGCTTCCGCATAACGGCTGTGTGAGGCGTGTTCTGATAGTTTTCGCGAAGGTACTTGGAGATCGATGGGCTGAAAAAACTCTTTCCCTTGTGCACCTCGTGAATGGCTTCGACGAGAATGTCAGCCGAGGTTTGCTTAATCAGAAATCCCGCTCCCCCCAGCAAGACAACCTGCTCGACGTACTCGGGATCGGCATGGGCCGAAAGAATGAGCACCCTCGTTGCGGGAGCTATTTTGCGGATCTGCCTGGTCGCTTGAAGGCCATTCAGCAGCGGCATGGCGATGTCCATGACGACGACGTTGGGATGCAGCTGCATCGTCATGTTGATTGCTTCGCGTCCGGTCTTCGCCTCGCCAACAACTGTAATGTCCCCTCCAGTCTCCACCAGCACTCGCAAGCCTTCACGGACGACTATGTGATCGTCGGCCAGCAGCACGGTAATTTTTTTCATATCATGGGAGTTTGAATTGGCAGAGGACATTCGTTCCTTTGCGTTTTGCAGGCTCGATAGTGAGGATCGCGCCGATCGTGTCCGCGCGGTATTTCATGATGCGTAAACCCATTCCCTGGACGGTGCGAAGGTCTGGTGGCAACCCGGTGCCATTGTCGGTGACGGCCAGGACAGCGCTGTTCCGCACACGGCCTAAACTGACGACCACGGAACGGGCGTGCCCATGCTTGACGGCATTCGTGATCGCCTCCTGGGCAATCCGATAGAGGTGCATTGCAACCGCGTTGTTGGCGACGAGGACCGGTCGCGGACAATCAAACCGGCAAGTGATTTGGAAGAGCTTTCCGGAGTTTGCCGCCAGTTCCCGGAGCGCAGACATGAGTCCGTGGGATTCGAGGGTGACGGGTGACAGCCCGCGGGCCAGCATCCACGCTTGGCGCGCGCCACTTCGAATCAATTCGACAATCGAGGCGGCGTGGCCGCCTTTTGCAGGGTCGTGGGCGAGCTGCTTGGCTAGCGCCGCCGTCTTGAACTCGACGCCCGCGAGGTGCTGGCACAAACCGTCGTGCAAATCCTGACCGATCCGTCGCTGCTCGTTGCTGCTGGTGTTCAGCAATTCTTCCTCCAACTCCCGGCGCTCGATCGCAGCCGCCAGCACGTTGGCGACCGACTGCAGGAAGTGAACGTCATCGTTCGTGAATCCCCTTCGTTGCGTGGTATGCGCGGCGAGCACTCCGTAGGGCTGCCTGCGACCATGAATGATCACACTCAGACCGCTCACGACATGACGATCAAAGAGGAGCGGCGGGCTGCGAAAACGCTTCTCCGCGCGCAGATCCTCGACGATCACCGGCGCGTTTGAAAGCAAGGTGAATCCCTCCTGCGACTTTCGGCCGGTCGCGACCTGTACGGAGCCGGCAGGCCTTTTCTTCCAGCCGATGCCCGCCCTGAGCAAAAGGGCCTTGCCGCTGGGAAGCAGTTCCATGACTTTGCAAAATTCGCAGCCGAGAATTGCCGGCACGAGGCGCACCACATCATCCAACAGCGTTGCGAGCACGGCGCCTTCCAGGGCGCGCTGACTCAGTCCCGCAAGAGCGGACTGTTGACCGGCACGGGTTTCGAGCGCAACCACCGTGTTCGTGCGTTCCGTGGATAGTTCCGCAGTGCGCTCGGCGACGCGCGTTTCCAGCTCCTCGCGCGATTGGCTTAGTGCTTGCTCGACCCGCTTCCGCTGGGTGATGTCCCGCACGGTCGCAATCATGCCTTCAGCTCCTGCCAAACTCAGCGGGCTGAGCATGATTTCCACAGGGAACTTCGAGCCGTCCTTGCGTCGGGCCATCAGCTCCAGCCCAACCGCGGTGGCCGTGGAGCCGGGGCGGCGTTTTCCGGGTGCCTTGGGAAACTGCCCGGGCATCAGCTTTGCAACCGGCTTGCCCAGAAGTTCGCGACGGTCGTGGCCGAACATTTTTTCCGCCCGCCCATTGACCCGTTCGATCCGGCCGGAGGCGTTCACTGTCATGACTGCGTCGGGCGAAGATTCAAAAAGGGTCGCGAGCGTCTCGCTGAGTTCTTGCCGCTTTTGCTCGGCTTGCTTGATCTGTTCGATGTTGACGAGAAAAATCACCGCTCCCTCCACTTCGCCGTTGCTCGTCAGATAAGGCCGGAGGCGCAGCGAATAATGGCGGCCGTCCGCCTGCACGATTTCCTTTTCAATCCCCTTGCGCCTTCGCATGACCTGCGCGGCCAACTTCGGCAGTTCAGGCGCCTCCGCACTGAGAATCCCGATCCGTTCGCCGACCTCGCCGCCTTCCAGCTTGAACATCTCCGCGGCCTGGGAACTAAACCGCCGTACGCGCAGGTTTTTATCGAGCATGACTACGGGCAGATCGACGCCGCTGGAAAGGTTGTTCAAGTCATTGAGAAGCCGCGTCAATTCAGTGTTCCGTAATCCGAGTTCATCGTTCAGCGTGGTCAGTTCCTCGTTGGCGCTTTGCAGCTCCTCCTTGGCAGTTTCGAGTTCTTCGTTCGTGCTCTGGAGTTCTTCGTTGGCCGACTGCATTTCCTCGTTGACGACCTGCATTTCCTCGTTCGTCGCCTCCTTGTCTTCCAGCATTGCTTGAAACGCTTCGCGCATGCTGACGAGCTGCTCGCGCAGAGCCGTAACGCGCTCTTCGGCAGCCTCGGCCTCCGAATAATCCTTCAGTGGAGGCCTTGCGGCAGCTTCGGCCTCCGCGCCATTCCCAGCACGGAAGAGCACATGGAAAAACCATTCTCGCGACGGTGGCGCGCGGAAGGGAATGACTTCCATGGTTACATGCCCCGATCGTCCAGCGTCACCGAGGACTGTGCTTCGCCGTTCCACCGGCACCTCGCTTTTCATCGCCTCCTGGAGCGCGATGCGCACGTCGCTGTGCAAGTCCTCGCGAATCATGCGCAGGAAATCGAGGCTGGCCGCGCCAGTCGGTTGCTCAAGATAGGGGCTTGTCCGCCCGCGAAATTCCAGCACGCGCAAGCTCGAGTCGATGATCACCCCGCACGGACTCAAGCGCCGGAGCAAGACGCGGTCGCCGGCCTTGCGCAGATCTGGCGGATTTGTTGGGGGCACCGCTGCTGCATCGCCTCGCTGTTTGGGTGCGGCAGAGCGCACTGACCGTTGAACGATCGAAGCCTGCCGCTGCCTGCTCTTCTTGGCAAAGATTTTTCGCTTTGAGTCCACAGCTTCGAAAAGATCGTCGAAAGAATTCGGGCCCTCCGACAGACCGAGAACCAGATAACCGCCGGGATTGAGCGCGTAGTGCAACATGGGCAGCACTTTCTTTTGCAACGCTGCATCGAAATAAATGAGCAGGTTGCGGCAACTGATCAGGTCGATCCGCGCGAAGGGCGGATCGCTCGCCACGTTTTGCCGGGCAAAGATGCAGGCCTCGCGCAGCGCTTTAGTCACCTGGTACCCGCCAGGGCACGGCGAGAAGAAACGCCTGAGCCGCGTGGGTGATACTTCGCGAGTGATCGATCTCGCATACACGCCCGAGCGCGCGCGCGCGATGGCCGCTTCGCTGATGTCCGTCGCATAGATCTGGATCCGAGGCCGTTCGGCGTCCGACGGCAGGACTTCAGAAAGGCAAATCGCAAGCGAATAGACTTCTTCGCCCGTCGAGCATCCCGGCACCCAAAACCGGATCGATTCGCCGAGCGGCTTGTGTTTGATAATCGCGGGCAGCACCCTCTCCTGCAGGGTCTGAAATACTGCGGGATCACGAAAAAAGCTTGTGACATGAATCAGTGCATCGCGAAAAAGCGCATCCACCTCCATCGAATCCTTCTCCAGCAAACGCAGGTACTCCACCTCGTCGTGAACGCTGCGCAATACCATGCGATGCGCGATTCGCCGATGCAGCGTGGACTTCTTGTAATGCGTAAAATCCGCGCCGACGCGGGCGCTGAGCAGCCGTAGAATCCTGGCTTGCGGCGCACCGATTTCCTCGGTCGCCGTTTCGCCCTTTCTCGGAGCGAGCCGCTGCTGTAGCCGCGGATGCCGAGCGATGCGGGCCAGTTCGATGCCGATGCTTTCGGGCGAAAGAACGAAGTCCACAAATCCGCTTGCAATGGCATTTTCCGGCATCGCCGGAAACCTCGCGCTGATGGAATCTTCTGCGAAGGTGATGCCGCCTGCGGTTTTCACCGCTTCGACACCGGCTGTTCCGTCCGCACCCGTCCCAGATAGAATGACGCCCACTGCCAGTTCGCCCTGATCTGCCGCAAGCGAGCGTAGAAAACAATCAATCGGCTGCAGCGCACTTCCGCGCGGCGCGAGGACCAACCGGCCAGAGACGACGGTCATCAGCACGTTTGATGGCATGACGTGGACCCGGTTCGGCCGCAAAACCATCCCATCTGTCGCTTCGCACACCGGCATCTGCGTAGCTTTCTCCAACAAGCCCGCAAGCTGGCTATCATGCTTGGGATCGAGATGCTGCACGAGCACGAAGGCCATTCCGGTGTCTGGCGGCAGCCCTTTGAGCAATTGCACAAACGCTTCCAATCCCCCCGCGGAGGCCCCGATCCCGGCGACCGAAAAACTCGGCACCGGTTCGCTCCCAAGCCGCTTGCGAGCGGGCCTCGCAGTCGCAGCCTCCCGTGCTGCTACGGCCAGATCAGCGTTCTCAGTCATCGCCGGCAGTCTAAACCAGCGGGAACGGCGGCGTGAAGGTTGCCGAAGCGCCAGACTGAGATCCTAAGGAGAAAATGGGTGTATTCAAAGCGATCACTGTCAATTGAAACATCGGGACCGAGAGAATCACCGCCACTCTCCTCGACTAGAATGTCGTGGCAGTGGCGTCCGGTTCACACCGTCCCCACACTCCTATTCTATAATCCATTTCCATCCCGCAGCCAAGCCATTTGCGTGCACTGGCTCATGCAACCAGGGAAACGTGCGGCTCCAAGGGCGATGCGGACATGACGTCTTGCGTACGGCGCATCTCGGCGAGGGAGAGCAAGAAGGCGAGCGTCGACTCCGCGCCTTGATTCTGGTTCACCCGGTCAATATGCAGACCGTCCCTGCAGCCACCGCTCTGAGCATCGTAGAGCGAAAGACCCAGGTCATTGCTGCCATGAAACCATTCGAAGGCTTTGGCAGCCTGGCCGAGCCAATAGCGATCGCCGGTGGCCTCATGAGCCTCGAGACAGGCGCAAATCATGGCATGGGCCTCGACGGGCTGCTGGTCGAAAAGTGCCGGCTCCTCACCGCGTTTCCAAAATCCATTGGAACCAATCGGGCGAAAATGCCCGTCCGGCGCGATCTGGTGATCCGCGAGCCAGCGCAGACTCCTGAGACCAATCTCGAGAAGGTAGGGTTGATTCGCCCAGCGTCCGGTCATGATCAAAGAATGGGGAATGCGCGCATTGTCGTAAGTCACGATGTCTTCGAACCAAAGCCAATCCGGGCCGGCAACCGCTTCGTAGCGCTCGCGCAGACGTTGCGCCAGTTCTGAGCGAAGCTGATTGGCCATGAGATCGCCGCCCAACGTGCGAAGGTATTCGTGCACGCCGATAATGGCGAACGCCCATGCCCGCGGCGACGTGAAACCTTGCACCGCCGGCAAGGCCCTTTCGAAAACCTCCGCCGCCCAGGAGCGTAGTCCTTCGCCCCGGGAACGGCCAACGCAGGTCCCAAGAGCCCATAATGCTCGCCCGTGGCTGTCTTCCGAACCGATCTCGCCTATCCAATCCCGGCGATAAGACATGAAATTGCGGAAGCGTCCGATATCAGCATCAAAGGCGTTCTGCAAGAAAGCCGCGTAACTGCTGGTCAACCGAGTGCGCTCTGGGTAGCCCTCCTCGAGTTCCTCCAGGAGCATCATGAGGATGAGCGCCCGAGCGTTATCGTCAGTGCAGTAGCCGTGCTCGTAATTGGGAAGCGTGTAGACGGCGTGCTGCAGCATTCCCGTGTCATCCGTCAGGCATATCAGATGATCCAGTCTCCAGACGGGCAGGGCGGCCTCCTGGTCCAAAGTGGGCGCTTCAATGCGTTTCGCGGTTTGCGCAGAGTGCTCGTGACGCGCGCGTTCGAAACTCCGTGCGTAATCGTGCGCCACATGCGACCAGACCATCTTTCGCCCCATCAAGTAAGCGGTTTTGCGGATGGCGTGACGCATCGTCTCGTTATGAAGCAGATCACAAACCGCTTGGGAGATCGCTGGGGCGTCAGCGAAGGGAACAAGCACTCCACGTCCGTCCGCCAGCAACTCTTCGGCATGCCAGAAGGGTGTGGAAATGACCGCCTTGCCCGCGCCGAAGCTGTAGGCTAGCGTGCCACTGGTGATTTGTGTCTTGTTCAAATACGGCGTGATATAAATGTCAGTTGCGCCGAGAAATTCCAGCAACTCGTCGGTGTCCACGAAGCGGTTGAAAAAGATCACGTTTTTTTCCACACCATTCTTCTTGGCCAGGCGCTCCAGGCTGAGCCGGTAGGTCTCGCCGTGGTCCCGTACGAGATTGGGATGGGTCGCGCCGAGCACAACGTATAGGACCTTGGGAAAATCGCGCACGACCGCCGGCAGCGCGTTGAGGACGTGTTCGATACCCTTGTTCGGCGAGAGAAGGCCAAACGTGAGCAGAACCGGGCGCCCCTCCGCGCCAAATTTGTCCTTGTAGTAGTTCGGATCGGCAAATGGCACGTCAGGAATGCCGTGAGGGATCAGATCAATTTTGTCCAGCGGCGTCTCGTAAATGTCGCGAAGGAACTCAATACCCCTTTCGGCCATTGATACGACGCGCGCCGAGAGCTTGATCACCTCCTGGAGCACCAGCTTTTGTTCGCGCGTCGGATCGCTCAGGATCGTATGCAGGGTGGTGACCACCGGCATTCGGAGATTTCGCAGCAACGGCAGCAAATGACGGCCGCTCGGGCCTCCAAAGATTCCGAATTCGTGCTGCAGGCAGAGGACATCCACATTAATAAGATTCAAAAAATCGGCCGCCCGCCGGTATGCAGAGATATCCTGTTCGGGACTTTCGAAACGCACTTCGGGCGGATAGTCGTACCCTTCCGGGCGATCGGTCATTGCAATTATCGAACTGTGCAGGCCGAGGTATTGCGCGGCGATTGCTTCGCGCAGGTCCGCTGTGAAAGTGGCGATCCCACACTTCCGGGGGATATAATCAGCCAGAAAAGCGATCTTTTGAACGTTGCTTGGCAGATCCATAGAACTAGATCGGCACGATGTTGAACGCACGAAGCGCGTAGAGCAGGAAGAGAAGACCCAGGACGAGCCCGATGATATTTAGCAGCTGGCCTTTAATGAACATGCCTACAACATAGTATATTACGTACAGGACCAGGCCGGCGATGAGGAGTGAGATGAGTGTAGTTATCATTTCGGTGGAGCTTTGCTTGATCGCGATGATGACGGTGACTGGTAGTTGCCCCTTGCATTTTCGGTTTCCATAGCTGGCACTGACCGACCGGCGAGGGTATCCGCGTTGCTCCTGCCGCTGGAAACCGCAAGCTCAGCGCGGAGAATCGTGCCGGCGGGCACACGCCGCAACTTCTTTGCCAAGCCGATCTTTGAGAGCGTCCAGATGATCCATTTGGTGGGATCGAACTGCCACGGCTTCACGCCATTCCGGTAGTCGTATGGAAACTCGTGGTGATAGTTATGGTAGCCTTCGCCGAAGGTCACCAGGGACATCAGCCACGAGTCGCGCGCACTGCACTTGGAGGAATAAGTCTGTTTGCCGATGTAATGGCAGAGCGAGTTGATGCAGAAGGTGCAGTGTTGGACGGCAACCACACGGGC
>DASTFP010000016.1:0-6022 GCA_035719865.1 Terrimicrobiaceae bacterium
AAGCCAGCGACGGGATTCGAACCCGTGACCTATCGATTACGAATCGATTGCACTACCTCTGTGCTACGCTGGCGACAAATGGAGGGACTAAGAGAATGTGAAAAGGGGAGGTTCGCAACGACAATCTAGCGCGAGGCGGCCCCCCGAATCATTTCCTCGAATGCGGGTTCCGCGTGCTTCACTACCTTCTGAGGGCCGGTCATCTTCACGTACACGTCGCCCGCCGGACTCGCGAGAATGGCGCCACGAAGCGCATAGTCTTTCAAGGGGGTTGTGGGGCCGCCAGGCATTCCGCTCGCGAAGGTGCCGAGGGCCTCGACAAACGTGACAGTCGTTTTCCCCACCTGCTCCGTTCTTGCATCGGTCGATCCGTCGGAGAACTGCTTGAACCAGCGATCGACATTCGCCTGAACACTCCCGCCCTGCCCCGCTCCAAAATGAAAGAAGGTAACTTCAGCGGGCTCACCATCCTCGCCGGCGGACACTGACAATTGGGCCTTGCGCATGGCTGAAGCTGGTGTGACCCATCCCCACTTTTCGGGACGCTTGAAGACGAAGTTCCCGACCGTGAATTCGACCGGGTCCGCACCGAGCGCCGCGTGCGCGACAAGTAGCGACAAAAGAACGAGACGCGGCATGCTCATCGGCAACGCTATAACAATCCCAGGCAGGCAAGCCAAGACCGGGCGATCAACATATGCCCCGAGGATGATGGATGCACACCATCGGGCAGCCAGTCAATATCCGGTCTCTCCGAGATTGCCTTTTCAAAGGCCCGGTGTAGGGGAACCACGCCTCGCGCGCCAAACTCGACGGCAGCATGCTGAACGGCCTCCACAAAAGGCTTGAGCATTCCACTGCCCGCCGCCGAAGTCGGCGGCCAGATGGCAGTTGGCTCGCAAAGAACGATCGTTACCTGCGGAAGCGCATTCTTGAGCCGCCCGAGGATGTCCGCGTAGTTCATGCGGTAGTTTTCGACCGAGGTTCCGGCGAGGCCGCCGAGACCGTGGAGGACGTCATTGATTCCGATAAGAATGGAAACCAATTGCGGGTTGTCGGCGATGACATCCGCCTCCCAACGGCGCCGCAGGTCCGACATGGTGGTTCCCGAGATTCCTTTGTTAATTATCTGGGGAGCCTGCGCCGGAAGAGATGCTCTCAGCCAGTCCTGCACATCCCGAACATACCCTGTGCCGACCGATTCGGGACATTGTCGACGACCGGAATCGGTGATGCTGTCTCCGACAAAGATCCAGCGAGAGTCCCGTGAAAGCGGCAGCGCCATGAAAGACGCTCCAGTTTACCGTTTCGAAAACTGGAACCGCTTGCGAGCCCCGGGCTGGCCCGATTTCTTTCGCTCCTTCATTCGCGGATCGCGCGTAAGGAGCCCCTCTTCGCGGAGCGAGACACGGAGGGTTTCATCACTTCGCAAAAGCGCGCGGCTTATGGCAAGGCGCAGGGCGCCAGCCTGTCCGGTTATTCCGCCGCCAGAGGCCTTGGCCTCGACATCGAACCGGTGGACGGCACTTGCGATCTCGAGGGGGCGAAGGATCGTGTTTTGCATCGAGAGGCTCGGAAAATAGTCCGTGAACTCCTTCCCGTTGACCTTGAATGTCCCGCTCCCCTCGCGGAGCTGGATTTGGGCGATAGAGGTCTTTCGGCGACCGGTGGCTATGATGTCGGACATGGGAAACTATCGGGCAGGTTTGGGGTTTTGAGCGGCATGCGGGTGCTCGCCGCCGCGATAAACTTTCAGCTTTCGATACGTCGAGCGACCGAGGCGGTTGCGAGGAATCATGCCGCGGACCGCCCGTTCAACCAGAAGTTCCGGGTGCCGTTCGCGGCGCGCGGCGAAACTCTCTGACTTGTGTCCCCCCACATAGCCGGAGAAGCTCGTATAGGATTTCTGAACATCTTTCTTTCCGCTGACGCGTACTTTTTCCGCGTTGATGACGATCACAAAATCACCGGTGTCGACATGCGGGGTGTAGATCGCTTTGCCTTTGCCGCGGAGCAGGTTGGCCGCTTGCACAGCGACGTGACCAAGATGCTTGTCCGCCGCATCAATGATCCACCAGTCGCGCTGCACGTCGGCGGCTCTTGCTGAGAATGTCTTCATGGAATCGTTGAGAGAATCGGAAATCATGTGATAGTTCTCCCCCTGTGTCAAACCCAATCCGGATCAGTGAGTGGTCGCCGGCCCGAAAATCCTTGACCGGCATTTGGGATCCGCCAAGCCTCTAGCGCCGTGCAGCGTAACGGTGAATCGGGGCCATTTTCGCATTGGAACGAGACGCATGAGTCTTCCGGGGAAGCACGCATGATGTATCGCCCTCTCTTCCAACGCCTCGATGCGTTGCCGCGCGGCCAGATCCGCGCGCTCGACGAGCGGCTCGAAGCCACGATGAGGGAAATGGGAGTGACCTTCGATATCGCTCGCGACAGACCTTGGGGACGGCGGCCATGGTTTTGTGATGTTCTGCCGCAGATTTTCACCCCTGAGGAATGGGAACCATTGGAGAAGGGAATCCGCCAGCGGCTGCGAGCATTTGAGTTTTTCCTGCGCGACATCTACGGCAGAAAGGAAATCCTCCGTGCGAACTTGTTTCCGATTCAAGCAGTCCTGGGAAGCGCAGGCTACCAGCGCGCGGCGGCCAGTCTTACGCCGGCCGGCGGCGCCTATCTGCATCTTAGCGGAATAAGCCTCTGCCGGCTTCCCAACGGCGAGTTGGCCGTGAAGCAGCATTACTTCAGCAACGCTTCCGGAATCTCCTACATGATTCAGAACAGGCGGGCTCTGGCGCGTGTGATTCCTCAAAGCTTTCAGGATTTTTCAATCCGATCGATTGCGGATGCGCCCGTGGATTTCCTCGAGCTGCTCCGGTCACTATCGGACTTTCCCGATCCGACGGTCGTGTTGCTTTCGTCGGGGCCAGGCAGCGCGGTCTATTCGGAGCATAGCTTTCTCGCACGTCGAATGGGCATTCCACTGGTGCAAGGCGGCGACCTGCTGGTGCTCAATGAGGCCATTTTTCTGAAGACGGTGTCGGGTCTGGAGAAAGTTGAGGTGATCTACAACCGCATTTCCGATCAATGGCTTGATCCGATGGTCTTTCGGCGCGATTCGCTGCTCGGAGTGCCGGGGCTTGTCCATTGCATCCGGAAGGGGACCGTCGCCGTTGTAAATCTGATTGGCTCGCAGCTTTCCGATGACCGGGCCCTTCTCCCGCTCTCCGGACAAATCATCCGATTCTATCTCGGCGAGCGTCCGCTGCTGAATAATCTGCCGACGTTCTGGCTTGGCGATATCGATCAACGCGAGATGGTGCTCTCCGATATCGAGAAATTCACCGTTCGTCCGCTTTTCGGCGAGAAAGTGGTGCTCGGCGGGAATGGGCGCCTACCCACAGCTGAACAGATCGAGGAGGCCAGGCAGCTCATCCAGCGCAACGCCGCACAATATGTCGCCCAGCCACAGGATTGCGACGCGTTAACCGTTACGTACCACGATGGGCGCAAGGTTTCACGGCGGCAGGATCATATTCTTTTCGCGTTGCGAAAGTCCGAGGGCGAATACGAGGTCTTTCCGGGGGCATTGACGCGTGTTTCCACGGAGGAATCGCCTTACACCGCGAATGAACTCGGCGGCGGCAGCAAGGACACCTGGGTCCAGGCGCCGCCTGATTTTGAAGAACCCCCTTCCGACCGCACGCGTCTTCGAGAGTCACTCCTGCCCTCGCAGCATGTCAGCAGTCGCGTCGCAGAAGCATTCTACTGGACGGGGCGCTATCTCGAACGGGCGCACAATCTGGCCGTGATGATCGGCGTCATCGAGTCACTCGAACTCGAGGAGCTCAACCCTACCGAGCGCACTCTTTACCGTCCGGTGTGGAATCGAATCCTTCCGCCATTGGAGAACCCCGGTTCGGTATCCAGGCGCAATATTTCGAGCCCGGCGGACCGCTACCGTCTGACCCTTGATCTGGAGGAACCCGACTCGGTAGTGCGCGCTATTCTGCGTGCTGCGGCCAATTCCGAGTCGATTCTTGAATGTTTGAGCCTTGAGGCTTGGAGCGTTCTCAGCACCTTAAGGTCACGTTTTCAACGCGCGCGATTCAGACCGCAGGCCTCGCAGGATGATCTCACGTCGTTTACGCGGCGCTACTGCGACTACGTGGTGAGGGCTGTGCCGGAGTTTTTCGGCACGTGCCAGGGAACGATGATTGCGGATGGCGGCTGGGCGTTCTGCGAGATCGGCCAAATGCTCGAGCGGGCCATTATCACGGGAAACGCCGTTTGCTCGATAATGCGACCGATGCCTCGCAGAGCTGCACCGTACGAGCACGAAGTGGAGATCCGTCTTTCCGCCTTTCTCCGATTGATCAACAGCCGCGATGTTTACCGGCGGGTCTACCAGCTTCGGATTGAAGCCGCTCCAATGCTCGATTTACTCTGGAAGAACCCGGATGCGCCGCGATCGGTCACCAGATGCCTTGAAGCTTGCCGTGAGCGCCTGCGAGGCGCGCGCGACCAAGCCTCCCCTGCAACGATGCGCACGCTGGCGGCCATTGAACAACTCCTCCATGAGATCCGCATGACCAATTGGGAAAAGCTGGCAATCGGCGCAGAATATGACTCGGCGACAAAAACCAGCGCTCTGCTAGAGCATGGGCTCGCCTTGCTCAATGCCACGCTCGACATTCATGATCTGATTGCCGACGCTTTCCTGAATCACCAAATTCAAATGGGTCCGGATACGCAACCGACGCTGTTTGGTCTCTAGGCCTTGAACTGTGAAGACCGTCACGAATCAGACAAGTTTTCTCGATTGGCAGACGTGGGGCCAAATCTCGCCAGGATGATCTTTGAGATCACGCATCGCACCGACTATCGCTATGGCCAACCCGCCAGCGAGGCTTACATCGAGGCGCGGCTTACCCCTCCCCCGCTCCCGACCCAGGAGATCCTCGCTCATACCATCGAGTTTCTGCCGCCCACGGCAACTTCCACCTACCACGACTACTTTGGCAACCAGGTTACGTTTTATTCGATGACGCTGCGCCACGAACGTCTCGCTATCACCAACAGGCTGACTGTGCGCACGAGTGAGATTCCCCCGATGCCGGGAGCCCTGGATGTCACCGTCGCTGAGGCGCGTCAACTCTTTGCCTCGAAGCTTACGGACGTGTTTGATTATTTGCAGCCCACGCAGGCTGTTCCGACAGGCTCTCCCTCGATGGAATGGGCGCGAAAGTTTTTTGGGGGCGGGGCGCCGCTTAGTGAGGCCTTGGAGCGGTTGAATCGGGCGATCCACGAAAAATTCCGCTATGAGCCGGGCTCGACCGACAACTCGACGCCGCTCGAGACTGTCTGGAAGCAGAAGTCCGGAGTCTGCCAGGATTTCACCCATGTGATGCTTGGCGTTCTTCGCACCGCGGGGGTTCCCTCGCGGTATGTGTGCGGCTACATCGAGTCCGACCCGATCAAGCCGACTCCCGGCGCTCCGAGGCTCCTCGGATCCCTGGCAACGCACGCGTGGGTCGAGGTGCTGACCCCCGGCATGCGATGGCTGCCGATCGATCCCACCAACAACCAATGGTGTGGTGAGCGTCATGTAACGATCGCTTACGGTCGCGACTCCGGGGACGCCACCCCGGTCCGCGGCACTTTCAAGGGCTCGGGCCCCCAAAACATGAAGGTTCGAGTTTCAATGAGGCGTATGGGCAATAAGCCATGAGGATAGCCAGTTACTGCCAAACGGGCTCTTTCGATGGGTCTCAGTGGCGCATCGCCCGCTCTGCGCACGAAAGCATCGTCTGCGCCATCAGAGCAGGCGCCGCGAATTCGCGTGATCTCGTGCCCGTATTGGAAGCGACGGAGAAAAGGAGACTGCCTGCAAAACTATGCTGTCCCATGCGAATCGTATGATTGCTCGCTGGATGAGCCAAGCTACAAGCCGGGCCGAAGCTGCCTTCAGGAAACGCGGCGTTCAACTGACCCTCGGCGGCGAACCAACATTCGT
>DASTFP010000017.1:0-10931 GCA_035719865.1 Terrimicrobiaceae bacterium
ATCATTTGTTGGCTTCCCATCGGTGGCGATGCTGGCTGGAATGGTATCGCGATGACTGAGTTCTTTAGAAAAATTTTCGATTCCGGCTTCATGCCGCAAGGGGAGTCTACCCTTGGGCGGCCGGAAGTGACCTGGCTCGAGAAACGCCGGGCTGGAAAAGGAAATCGCCCAAAGGGGGCAGGCCGAGACCGCGTTGGCTGCAGCCGTGACAATTTCGAGCGCCAGGTGAAGGGACACGCCGAGGAGTTGCTCGCTGTGAAGGACGAATTGGCTGCCGAACAAGAAGCCATGATCCGCCTCCACGAGTTCGGCGCGCGTATGCCGGCCAGCACGGAACTTCAGCCGGTGCTCGAGGAAGTCCTCAGGGCATCCATCACGCTCCAAAGCGCAGACTTTGGAATTATTCAACTTTACAAGCCGAAATCACAAGCATTGGAAATCGTGATCCAGAACGGGTTCCGGCAGGGCTTCCTTGATCCTTTGAGCAGCGTGCACGAAAGCGAGGCCGCCTGGGGGCGCGCTTTGAGACGAGGCGAACGCGTCATCATGGAGGATGTCTTGACTGACGCCGACTTTGAGCCCTACCGCCCGATTGCCGTCGCTGCCGGTTTTCGGGCAGCGCAATTCACCCCCCTGTTCAGTCGCAGCGGCGAACCGCTCGGCATGATCTCCACGCACTTTCGTCAACCGCATCGTCCATCGGAGCGCGATCTGCGATTGACAGATCTTTACGCCCGGCATGCCGCAGAGATGATAGAGCGCCGATGGCGGGACGCGGCCTTGATGGAGAGTGAGGAACGCTTCCGGCACGTGATCGACGCAGTAAGGGACTACGCCATTTTCGGTCTGGATTCCGGCGGGCGGGTAGTCACCTGGAACAGCGGCGCAGAGCGTATCACGGGCTATCGCGCGGAAGAAATCGTGGGCCAGCACTTGTCTCTCTTTTATGAACCGGGCGATGTCGAATTGAAAAGACCCCACCAAGCCCTGAACATTGGCGCTACCGAGGGCCGCTCGGAAGATGAGGGTCGGCGAGTGCGGAAGGATGGTTCTCGATTTTGGGCGAACATCATCCTCATCGCTTCAAAGGACGACACCGGGGAGCTCCAGGGCTTCGCCATGGTGATCCGGGATCTCACCGAGCCTAGGCGCGCGAAGGAAGAACTCCGGCGAAGCGAGGCCTACTTAGCTCAGACACAGAGACTTAGTCAAACAGGCAATTGGGGATGGAACATTACTGCCGAGGAAGTGTTTTGGTCGCGGGAAACTTTTCTGATTCTCGGCGCTGATCGCCGGGGGGTGAAACCGTCTCAGCAATTTCTTATAGACCACGTGCATCCCGAAGATCGGGAGGTTGTGCAACAGGTGCTGGACAGGGCGAAGCGCGACCGTGCCGAGTTTGAGTTGGCCTTTCGAATCGTTCTGCCAGACGGATCGATCAAGCATATCGAAAGTTTAGTTCACCCTGTCCACACGGAAGCCGGTGCTGAGTTTGTGGGGGCCATGGCAGATGTGACCGCGCGAAGATTGGCCGAAGAGGCTTTGGGCAAGGCAAGGGCGCAACTCGCACGCTTCACTCGGTTGATAACGATGGGAGAACGAGCTGTTTCGATTGCCGATGAGGTCAATCAGCCGCTCAACGCGATCGTCAGCAACGGCAATTTCTGTCTTCGCTTAGCGGAAGCTACGGGTGGGTCGCCGTATGAAGCGCGAGAGGCGCTGCTCGAAATCGTCAAGGACGCCGACCGCGCGAGTAACCTCATTTCGCAGCTTCGAATGAAGCAGTAGACCGGCTCCTTGACGGTTACCTCACCGGAGCCGGAGGTAGTCAGGAGACCTTTTGGAGTGACAGACGTATTCGGGTCATCCCTGTCAATCGGACACCTCATTAATCCGCGCGGCCTCCACGATGTCGCATCGAGGCATGGATTAGCGCCGGACTTGCGACGCCGGCGCTTGATTTTCACTACGGAGTTGGACCACAGCCTGCCGAAGGTTGCGTGCATGTTCCTTGCGGTTTTGACCAGGCGCGTGGGGCGTTCCGAAACGGAGCGTGGCGGTGATGGATTGCTTCCCCAGAAGATTCCAAAAATGGCGTGCGAACACCATGTCTCTCCAATAGCAGATCTCTTCGGCGACGCTTCCCCCCTGCATGTCGTAGCGGATTGCAGCCGGGGTAATCTCAACCTTGGAATCTATTGCCGCTTGGAGAAGGGAGCTTTGAAAAGGCAACACTCTGGTGCCATCGGAACTCGTGCCCTAAGGAAAAAGGACTACCGGCAGTTTGGCTTTCAAGGCGTCTGCGACGGAGGTGAGGTGCCTCGCCACGGCGGTCTTGCGTCCACGATCCACAAAGATCGCTCCGCCCATTCGCGCCAGGGTTCCGAAAATCGGCCAGTTCCGCACTTCGCTCTTCGAAACAAAAACGGCGTGACTCACGGAGGAGATCACGAGGATGTCGAGATAGCCGAGATGGTTGGACACGATCCGGCCACTCGCGGGAACAATACCAGCCACTCGAACCCTGCAGTCTATGAGTCTTAGGAATTCCCGGCTGATCCATTGGGCCCAGAGCGCTCGCCAATTGCTCTCGCCGGAAAGGCTAAGCCGAACAAAGAGTGGCATTCCGCGCAGGAAGATGCCGGCGCAGCATAGTGCTCGTCTGACCCGACGGAGGAAAGCGTCCTCAGATTTTTCATCGTGTTTTCCGAGCACGCGCGCCTGGCGCCGGGGAGCGCAACATTGATCAGTGGGGGATCGTTCGCCTGACGCGGAACGATCTGCTGGCTCTCGAACGGCCAAAACACCATTCATGGTTTCGTTAGGAAGTGTGCCCGCGTGACAAACGGCGAGCTTTCGATGTCCAGGAGAGTCAGGAAATCGATCGTGCCGAACTCGCGATCGATCGCCGGAGGACCGCAGATCCTGGCACCCACACTGAGGTAGGCCCTAAGAAGCCTTGGCGGGGGCGGGCAGAGACGCGGAGTTGGATCGAAGGGAATCGCGAGAGCAGGCAATGGCTGCGTCTGCAATTTTGGAGCGACGAGGTGAGCCTTACTCAGTTCACGAAACATTGCCCAGCCGAGGGCGGGATCCTGAGAGGTGAGCGAACTGCAACCAATGAGGTATCGGGCTCCGTGTGCAACCGCATACCTAATGATGCCCTTCCAGAGCAGGCTGATGACGGTGAAAGTGCGGTGTTCCTTGTGGATGCAGGCGCGTCCGAGCTCGAGCAGCGATTTGCCGATGGGCGCATACGGTGTGAAATCGAATTCGCGGGCGCTGTAGAAGCCTAGACCGCTTCGCGCAACGGTGTCACCGGTTTGCATCCGGTAGGTTCCGACGACCTTGCCGCTCGCTTCGTGCGTGACGATGAGGTGTTCAAAGACGCGGTCGAACGCGTCCTCGTCCATGCCCGTAAAGAATGATTCCGCCAATCCCTCGTGAAGTTCGAGGTTGAATACTTCAAAGCGCAAGCGTAGCGCGGCTTCGACCTCATCGCGTGTTCTGGCCAACCGCAAACGGTAGGGGCCGCGGGAGGCCGGAGGAGCGTTCTGCTCGGGCGCGCGACGGTCACGGGCTCTGGCCACCGCTACGCTCACAGTTTGAGCCCTCCCTGGTCGGGTTTGAGGAGATTGGCAACGAGGCCGGTCCAGCCGGTCTGGTGCGATGCGCCGACACCGCGCCCGCTGTCGCCATGGAAATATTCGTAAAAGAGGATGCCGTCCCGGAAATGCGGATCGACCTGCATCTTCTCGTAGTGATTGAAGACCGGCCGCCTGCCGGACGTGTCCTTCAGAAAAATGCGCGACAAGCGGCGGGCGAGTTCGTTGGCGACCTCGCCGATGGTCAAATACTTCCCGGAGCCCGTCGGGCACTCGACCTTGAAATCGCTGCCATAGTATTTGTGAAACTTTTGAAGCGATTCGATCAACAGGTAGTTGACCGGCATCCAGATCGGCCCGCGCCAGTTTGAATTTCCGCCGAACAGGCCTGAGCTCGATTCGGCGGGCTGATAGCTGACGGCCGTTTCAGTGCCGCCGCAGCCAAAGACGTAGGGATTCGATTCGTGGCTCTTTGAAATGGCGCGCACGCCGTAATCGGAAAGAAACTCGGTCTCGTCGAGCATGCGGCGGAGCAGGCATTTCATTCGGTGCCCTCGGAGCAGAGAAAGCAGATGGCGCTCCCCCCGGCCTGGCTCCTCCCACCGCGAGACGAGCCTGGCGAGATCCGGCCTGTAGTTTAGGAACCATTTGAGCCTTTGGGCGAATTCCGGAGCCTTTTGGAGGGTCTCGGGTTCGAGGACCTCAACGGCGTAGAGCGGAGTCAGTCCGACCATCGAGCGGACCTTCAGCGGCACCATGCGGCCGTCGGGAAGGTTCAGCACATCGTAGTAGAATTCGTCCTGCTCGTCCCAAAGCCCGATGCCTGCTTCGCCGATGTTATTCATCGCCTCCGCGATATGCAGGAAGTGCTCGAAGAACTTCGTTGCGATGTCTTGGTAAACCGGGTTGTGCTGCGCAAGTTCGAGAGCGATGCGCATGAGATTCAGCGAATACATGGCCATCCAGCTCGTGCCGTCGGCTTGATTGATGAATCCCCCCGTCGGTAGAGGCGCGCTGCGATCGAAGACGCCAATGTTATCGAGACCAAGAAAGCCGCCTTGGAAGATATTGCGGCCCTGGGCGTCCTTGCGATTCACCCACCAGGTGAAGTTGAGCATCAGTTTGTGGAAGACACGCTCCAGGAAGGCAAGATCGCCCGTCCCTTCCTCGCCTAGCTCTTTCCGGCGCTCGCGATCCATTTGAAAAACCCGCCATGTCGCCCAGGCATGGACGGGGGGATTCACGTCGCCGAAGGCCCATTCGTAGGCAGGCAGCTGGCCATTCGGGTGCATGTACCATTCGCGCGTCATGAGCAGGAGCTGAGACTTGGCGAACTCCGTGTCCACGAGGGCGAAGGCGACCGTGTGAAAGGCGAGATCCCATGCCGCGTACCAGGGATATTCCCATTTGTCCGGCATCGAGACGATGTCGGCGTTGTTGAGGTGCTTCCACTCGGAATTGCGCCCATGTGCCCGCCGGGAGGGAGGCGGCGGCTGGTGCGGGTCGCCATTGAGCCATTCCGGAACGTCGTAGTAGAAGTATTGTTTGCTCCAGATCATTCCGGCCAGGGCCTGACGCTGGACGAGTCGGGCGTCCGGATCCTCCAGGTCCCTCTGCACTTCGCCATAATACGCGTCAGCCTCGCGGCGCCGCGTGCCGATCACCTCATCGAACGATATGAACGGGTCGCTCTGTGAAGCGAGGCGAAGACACGCCCGCACCACGACGCAGCCTCGGGCGGGAACATCTCGGACGAAATGAGCGGCAGCCTTCGTTCCATGGAGCGCGGGATTCACGGCTGCCGGCTTTCCCTCGGTCAGATAATCGTGAAAGGCATCCTTAAAATATCCGTCCTCCTTCGAGTCATAGAGGCGCCGGACATTCGTTTCATTGTCTGTAAACAGCCATTCGTCCACCTCCTGGACCAGGAACTGGAATTCGCCCATGTCGCGGTGAGTGACGTTGACGGATTGCGGGCTTGCCGCGGAGATGAGAGGTCTCGAAGCACCGGCCTTCCAGGACCACGTATTACGGAACCAAAGCTGCGGGAGGAGATGGATGGTTGCGGTTTCGGGCCCTCGATTTTGGACTGTGACCAGCACGTTCACGTCCGTGGGATTGATCCGCCCGTATTCGACGAAGACGTCAAAATAGCGGTCTTCGTCGAAAACCCCGGTGTCCAGTAGTTCGTACTCGGGCTCGTGCTTTCCCCGGGAGCGGTTGGCATGAACAAGCTCCGCGTAGGGAAATTCCCGCTGCGGATATTTGTAGAGCATTTTTAGGTAGGCGTGTGTGGGCGTGGCGTCCAGGTAGTAGTAGAGCTCCTTGCAATCCTCGCCGTGATTGCCCTCGCCGTTTGTCAGACCGAAAAGACGCTCCTTGAGAATCGAATCGCATCCGTTCCAGAGAGCAAGAGAGAGGCAAAGTCTCTGGTGGTGATCGGCGAATCCGGCGATGCCGTCCTCGCCCCAACGATAGGCGCGGCTGCGCGCGTGGTCGTGCGGCAGGTACTCCCAGGCATTGCCGTGCTCGCTGTAGTCTTCGCGCACTGTCCCCCATTGGCGCTCGCTAAGATAGGGTCCCCACTTTCGCCAGAGGCCATTCTGGGCTTTGTAGCGTTTCTCCTCCTCGATGCGGAAAAACTCGCCATGGCTTTCGGGATCGGCTTTGTTCATGGAAGGATTTGGTCGATTCGTCGTGATCGCGGGTGATACCTTATAGGGTCCTTCAGCGTGAAGGAAGCCGACGGCAGGATCACGGCCAAGTGCTTCCCGCGGAATCCGCACCTGATCTGGGACATTTGCGTCGCGAAACTCCTTTTACAGCTTTCAGCCGAGAATCGAGTGCTCGAGACGGAGGAGTTCGCCCAGAGACCAAGCTTGAAACGGACAGCCGCGCGGAGTGTGCGGCGCTTCAGCGTCCGTGATTTCCGAGACATGGCCCAGGCCGGCTTCATGGAGATGTTCGTAGAGGGGTGGAAGGAACCGATTGCGGGCATCCTCCGTCGCGGATTGAGAGTTGCCGCGCACACGTAACCAAGCCTCGAGGAACGGCCCAATGAGCCATGGCCAGACGGTTCCCTGGTGATAGCTTCCGTCGCGCTGCACGACTCCTCCCTCGTATCGTGGGCGATAACCGGGTTCCTGGGGACCCAAACTTCGCAGCCCTTTTAGAGTCAGAAGAGATGCCTCGACCGCGTCGACGACGGCGCGGGCGGGTTCAACTTCGAGCAGACACAGCGGCAGGCCGCCGACGGCGAAGATTTGGTTGGGGCGAAGGCTTGCGTCCGAGGTGCCGCGCCGGTGATCACAGTCGATCACATCGAAGAGGCAGCTCCGCTCCGCGTTCCAGAACCTCGATCGGAACGCTTGCAGGCCCGAATCGAAGAGAGATTGCCAAGCCGAACTGCGCTGCGCGCCGATCCGAAGGGCATTCAGCCAGAGGGCCTGCACCTCCACCGGTTTGCCGATACGCGGGGTGACGACCCAATCACCAACCTTCGCGTCCATCCACGTGAGCTGAACTCCCGGAACCCCGCACGCAAGCAGACCGCCCTCGTCGGGCCGGATGCCGAATCGTGTACCTCGGCTGTATCCCTCCAGGATCTCTTCAATTGCTGATTCAATCTTTGCGGTCTGATCCGGCGTGCAAAGGTTCGACGCACTTTGGAGGAATTCGTGCGAAGCGATCACGTACCACAGCGAAGCGTCCACCGAGTTGAACTCCGGCGTCTCTCCCCGATCGGGAAATCGATTGGGCAACATTCCTTCGGATACTGCGTCCGCCCATTCAACGAGGATGTCCCGGGCGTCCTCGAAGCGTCCTGTTGCGAGGCATAGTCCCCGCAAGGCGATAAAAGTGTCACGCCCCCAGTCTCCAAACCACGGATATCCCGCAATCAGCGTTTTTCCGGTTCCGCGCCGAACAAAATAGCTCTCGGCGGCTTTGTGCAATTTTGAGGGAAACTGCAGTCGCCAAGCGCGTTCGCGGTCGGCGAGTTCGTCAACGCTCTGCGAGAAGACCGCCTCGTGTCCTTCCGCCACAAGGATCAACTCGGCGCTGCCGGCTCCAAGATCGAACTCGAAAATTCCGGGCGTAGCGAGGTCCTCCGTAAAGTCCAAACCGCGTGCCTGTTCCTCGCGATAGCTGAAGTTTCGATACCAGTCCGGCTGGGAGTTGTATTGTCCGTTGCTTTGCGCGGTGACCCGGAGCACTCCCGGATAGGGACTCCATGTGACACGGTCTCCGGCGATTTCGGCCCCAAAATTGAATAAGCCGTTCTCATGATGGGTGGCATGAAAATCGCGGCCGGAAAGAAATGGCCGCACCAGCAGAGATGCCGGGCCATTTCCGACCAGCTTCCAGCGCATGACTGCCGCAGAAGCGCCCCGCGGAACGAAGATTTCCTGCTGCACCAGCATCCCTTCTTCGAGCCAGTAGGTCCATTGAGGCCAGGGCTCCGGCTCAAACTCTCTCAACCGGGCGGCACCATTGGGGTGGATGACGTCCGGTTGATAGCGTTGCGAGGAAATCGGAAGAATCCCGCTGCTCGTCTGGACCCAGGCGTCGAAGCCGTTGACAAGAACCATTCGCCCGGCAGGCGGTGTGGTGGCAGTGAGCAGCAGCGCATGATAGCGGCGGGTTCGAATGCCACTGACCGTTCCGCTGGCGAAACCGCCCAGTCCGTCGGCTTCGAGCCATTCGGCTTGGAGATCAATACCTGAACGCATGCCCTGTCTTATAGGAGTCTGAGCCGTTTTCATCCAGCGCGTATCTCTTCGAGGCTCGCCGGAATCCAACCGCCAGCTTCAAAGGTAGTAGAGGGTCATGCCGCCACGCGAGCGGTCGGAGTCGGTGGAAATTTTCAGTTGCAATATTTAACCAAATAGTTAAATAATTGGGGTGAAGCCATGATAGCGCAAACACGATCCCCTCGTTTGAGCACGACTTTTGCGGCTCTGGCGGACCCGACGCGGCGGGTCATTCTTGAGCGCCTGAGCCGCGGCGAAGCGACTCCGGGTGAGTTGGCGAGGCCGTTGCGGATTTCCTGGCCCGCGGTGACGAAGCACTTGCGCGTTCTCGAACGCGCTGGGCTGCTCCAGCGACGCCGGAACGGGCGAAACCATCTCCTGACGCTGGAACCTGAACCGATCAAGCAGGCCGATGCCTGGATTGCCACCTACCGGCGGTTTTGGGAGGAAAGTTTCAATTCGCTCGCGGACTACCTCGAGCGCGGTGTCACCAAGAACGATCGCGAGGTGACCAGGAAAAGGCCCAGAAACCCGCCCAAATGACCACGTGGCTTCCGGGGCAGATACGAATTCACTAAACCAAGATCAACCTAAAAACAGATTATGAGCGAACAAACATCAAGCGAAATGGATACCACCCCCGGCATCGTCAGCTGGAATGAACTGATGACACGCGATGCCGGCGCAAGCTCCGCATTCTACACTGGCCTCTTTGACTGGACGCGCGAAGAGATGGATATGGGAGGTCTCACTTACCACATGTTCAAGGCTGGCGATCGTCCGGTTGCAGGAATGATCGAACTGCCTCCTGATGCGGAATCAATGCCCGTGATGTGGATGGGCTACGTGACGGTTGCGAATCTGGAAGCGTCGGTGGCCAAGGCAGAGAAACTGGGGGGCAAGGTGCTGAAGGGGATTACCGCCATCAGCATGGGTCGCTTTGCCATACTGTCCGATCCCCAAGGCGCCGTGATTGGGCTCTGGCAGTTCGCAAGCTAATCGCCGTGGCTGGCAAATGGGCGAGACCACCGGCGAGGCTCATCGCGGCCTTCGAGCGTGCGCTTGCTGATTTTCCGGAGGCTGAGCGGAGGCAGATGTTTGGTTGTCCGTGCGTTTTCTTGAACGGGAACATGTTCAGCGGCGTTCATGGAGAGTCCTGGGTCATCCGCCTAAGGCCTGCTGATCGCGAAGCATTGGTCGCGGACGGCGGCCATGAATTCGCCCCGATGGGTCGTGTCATGAAGGAGTACGCGACTTTCCCGCAACGTCTCGTGGAGGATGCGCCCCAGGTTCATAGATGGCTTGCGAAATCCTTCGCCTACGCGGGATCGCTCCCCCCAAAGGCGCCCCGGAAACGTTCGAACAAAGGCTGGAGAAGTCCGGTGACCGGTGCCTGACCAAAGGAGGCGCTTTTCGATTCACCGAAATCTTCTTTTCAGATGATGGGGGCTTGGCTAGTCAAGCGAGGGGAATTTTTATGGAGCCTGCAAGCAATCCGTCGCCTGCGGAGGTGCCCGCATCCAAGGTCGATCCGAATCGTTGGGTAGACGAACATGGAGACTGCCTCTACCGCTACGCCCTGGTGCGCGTGCGCACCCCTGAAGTGGCAGAAGATCTCGTGCAGGAGACGCTCTTGGTCGCCGTTCGTTCGCTGGAAAAGTTTGCGGGCCGTTCTTCCGAGCGGAGCTGGCTGGTGGGCATCCTGAAGAACAAGATCGTTGATTACTATCGCAAGCTTGGCCGGGAGACTTCGTTTACGGACATGGAGTTCCTTAAGGACGAATGCTCCCACAAGTTCGTCGAACAGGGTTTCTGGAATCACGATCTGGGGCCGCACGAATGGAGGCCCGAGGCGGATGAGGTGATGCACAAGGGAGAGTTCTGGCAGACCATGCGCGACTGTCTCTCCAGGTTGCCCCAACGCATCGCAGATGTCTTCATGCTGCGCGAGATGGACGACATGCCAAGCAGAGAAATCTGTCGCCTGCTGAGCATCACCGAGAGCAACCTCTGGGTTATGCTGCACCGCGCACGGATGGCGCTGCGCGAGTGCCTGGAGATCAATTGGTTCGATAAGATAAACCCACCGAAAGGGCATTGATGCCGGAGCCTTACAACCCATCGCCTGTCGGAAATCCTTCGTTGCTCAAGCGCCGTAGCTGGGCGGAGACGCAAGTAGTCAAGTTTATCGGAAGGCACACGCCAAAGTGTCCGGAGGTCGTGCGAATCCTATCGCGGGGCATGGACAAGAAGCTCTCTCTCAAAACGCGCATGTTTCTCCAGTTGCACTTCTTGATCTGCCGCTGGTGCCAGCGTTACTCGGAACATCTGCGCTATCTTCGAAAGTTCGGCCGGCACCTCCCGGAGGAAGTTTCCAACCTCGATGGCATCACCTTGCCTCCGGGTGCGAGAGATCGCATCAAGCGCCAGTTGGATAGCCATCGGTAGAATGCCGCCCGAGCAAGTTGCAAGCCATGATCGACCTCACGGTCTACTCGGTCGCTGAACTTGCCCATGCCGTCCGCAACAAGGATTTTTCTGCCCGGGAGGCTGTCGAATCGCACTTGCAACGAAT
>DASTFP010000018.1:0-13362 GCA_035719865.1 Terrimicrobiaceae bacterium
GGCTTGAACCCCGGCGTGCTGCGCAGGGCTGAGGGCAGTGCTAAGCGCCAAGGAAGCGGCGATCATTGCTTTGAGGGCTTGCGACTTCATTGTATGGGCGGATGGTGGCGTCAAGCAGTGCTAATTTGGGGAATTCCTGGACGAAGAGTGTTTCCCACGTTGCTCACCGATGCGATCTCTCAGGGCGCGCATCATCAGAGGTTAGGCAGCGGCTCTCACTCTTATTGTGCGGGAGGAATTTTATGTTGCTCCCGGGTTTGCTGGTCCTGTATTACGGCTTCCTTTTCGGAAATGTCAATGAGTTTGTATTTACTGTCCGTCTCTGGGGGCAACGCGAATTCATCGTCCTTTTTTACGGTAAATCTTGAGTTGTCGTAGAGGTAGAGAAACTCGCCAAACGAGGTGGGGTCGTTGGCTTCCCGGTTGGCGACAAGCACGATTTGCTGTCCGGTTTGGGTATTCTCGATCGTGAGGGTTGAGGCATCGACGTCGATTTCGTTCTTTCTTTCCGTTCTTTCCTGGTAGGAGATGACCTTGTAGGGAGTGCCTTCGATCATCTCGCCGACTTGAACGAATCGGGTTCGTCCGCCGCGGTCTCTCGTGTTGATGGTGAAGGTTTGGCCATCGTCCGGGGTTCCGGTAAAAATGAGGCGGAACGGTCTGGAGATGAATCGCAGGAGTCGAAGTTTCGTGTAGAAGGCGGGAATCGAGTTCTTGTCGCGCGGATCGGTGCCTGCAAGGTATTCCTCAAGATTGCTGAAGCGATCTTCGTCCGGATCCTGATCCTTGATGTTGCTTTCCCAGTAGGGCAGATCGTAGCGGATGAGCCACGAGTTCTTGATGGGTTCGTGGAGGTTCTTGCTGCCTTCGAGGGGATCAATCAGCGCGCCATCCACGAGAACGTAGGGACGCGAGACAAGCAGAGACCCCTCATGCCCAATCCAGTTCGGGGGAGATTGAAGTTTCGCGGAGGCGACCGTAAGCGCATCCATCGGGAGTTGCTTGATGGCATTATCCGGGGGTTTCGGGCTGTTTGTTTCCGCGAACTGATCACGAAAGGCCATGGCGCGGCCGATAATCAGACCGCTGCAGACCAACAGCGCGAGCGCGGTGGCGATCAAGATCGCCTTGTCGAAGTTTTTTCTCACCCAGTCCATGAGCGATCAGTCTTTGACGGCTAGCGGTATGGAAAAGTTGACAATCTCGATGCGCAGCGAGGTCCTCACAAGTTCGCGGCCCAGGATCACGTTCAACGTGGCGGGGGCTTGCGATTTTCGGGGCTCGGGTCCGCCGCCGGGAGGCTGCTCACCGGGAGCCACCGAATCGTTTCCGGGAAGCGCAGGCTGGCCTCCGCTCGGGCTGCTCGGGCGGGAAATCGGGGGTCCGACGCGCGCCGTGTTCTGCACGGCGAGATTGCGAACGATGAGAAACTGATCCGAATCGAGCAAGGAGTTAAATGCCACCCGCAGTTTGCCTTGCTCCGCGGTGAAGGTTAGTTCGACGGGAAGGAGCCTTAAGCCCTCCGGTTGCGATTCGCCGCCCTTTTGCGGTTCGTCTGCTTTCCTGGATGGCGGGGTGGATTCTTCGGGCAGCGGGAGCCGATTGAGACTGTCGATGGATTGAACCTTGAGGTCGATCAGGTTCGTGATCAGCTTCTCGATGATCACGAGTTGCTGTGCCAGAGCAGGAGCAACGTGTTCGTTGGGAAGGCTGTTGGCGTATTGACCGAAACCAAGGTAAAAGCCCTTCGGCAGCTCGACACCTGCCGCCGCCGCTCTTTCCAGAATCTGGTTGACCGCGGCGCGCAGATCATCCTGGAATTTTTGCGGCTGGACGCCGGGGTCGATCGGGACCTGCATCTTGGCCACCTGCGCTCGCAAGGATTCAAACCCTGACTTGTATTGCTCTGTGAGGAGACGGCTTTTCTCTAGATTCTCGGCATTCGGAAACGGAGACCGGTTTTGCAGGACATGAAGTCTTCGCACGGCTTGGCCATAGGCATCCAACGTTTCGTGATAGCGAGTCATCGACCGCGCCGTCAGAAACATCAGCGCTCCGCAAACGACAAGGGTTGCCGCAACAAGCCCGGCGGGCAGCGAGTTTTCTCTTAGCCAACTCACGGCAGGGAGATGGGATTTCGCAGGGGCAGGATAAGTGTGTAACCGTAAGCCCAGCTTTGACCATCAGGCGTTGTGCGTTGAATAACGACCTTGGCCTTGTCCTTTTCCTCGACCTTGAAGACTTCGGACGCCTGAAGCTTATCAACGAATTCATCAATAATTCGCGCCTCCTTTTCGTTCGGAGGGTTGGCAAGATAGAGGCCGCTGAGCTCCAGACCGTCTATTTTCGGCTGCTCAGCCGATTGTGGGCGGGGTTGCTGCGGAGGGCCGGGCGATTTTGAAGGGTTCACCTGCTGCTGGGGAGGCGAAGAGGACGCCGGTGCGGCACCCTGCACATAGGGTTTCCCGCCCGAAAGAGCCTTGATCTCCGTCACCCAGATGAAGCGTGGAGGCAGTTTGGCGCCGAGTTCCTCCAGAATTTGAGCCCATGCAACGCGCTCGTTGACTGCCAGCATGAGCGGTCCGGCAGCATCCTGAAGTCGCTTGGTCTCAGCGTCCAGAGCATTGAACTGCTTGGCCACCGCCTCCAACCTGCCGACGTCGGCGCTGACGCCATCGAGCATCGTCTGGGTGATGGAGTTGGCCCGATTGAAGTACAGCCACCCCACGGCTGGCGCGAGGACTAGGCAACTTGCTGCGAGGACGAGGAAGGGTTTGCGTTTGGCGAGATTCTGCTCCCGGACCACGCTGTGCGGGCGCAGGTTGATTTCCATCGGCACATTCCCGAAGGACCGTAGCGCGCAGCCGACTGCTTCGCCCAGCGTGTGAGCCTTGCCAGCCAGTTGGTCGGTGACCTCCCCGTTTGCGACCGTGACGTTCCGCAATGAGTTGAAATGTTCGATCGGCATCTGCAGCTTCTCGCTGAAAAATTCGACCATGTAGGGGAGGCCGACGGTTCCGCCGCAAAGAAAAGCGCGAACGGGAGCGCTACCGGACTGGTTCTGGCGATAAAAAGAGATCGAGCGGGCGACTTCGGCATGAAGACGGGTCATCGTGCCGCGGACGATTTTGGAAATCCTCGCTTCCGTGGGATCTTCGGGCTCAGCGTAGTTGCCACCAAGGCCGACAAGTCCCTTCTCCAATTTAAGCTTTTCACCAACGGTAATCTCTTGCTTGAACTCCTTGGCGATTGAAGCACTCATGGTGCTTCCGCCCACAGGGATGCTCCGGCTGAAAACCCTCTTGTCCTCGACAAAGACAAGATTTGTCGTGCGGGCGCCGATATCGATCAGCAGCGAACATCCGCTAAGTTCGCTGTAATTGTAACGAAAGGCGTTCGACAACGCCATCGGTGCGACATCGATGACGAAGCTCTTGAGACCGCCTCTGGCCACGGAGGTGTTAATCGCATCGAGTTGGTCGGATTTGATCGCAACGAGGGCTACATCCCAGAGGTTTTCCTTAGCCTCGCCCATTACCTGATAGTCCCAAATAACCTCGTCAATCGGGAAAGGAACGTTCTGTTGGGCCTCGAAGCCGATGATGGAGTCTACTTCATTGGGAGTGGAACCCGGTAGTTTCACAAAGCGGGCAAACACCGATTGCGAAGGCAGGCAGAGGTTGACACGCTCCTTGGCCGCAACACCCAGCGATTTACGAAGCCCGCCAACCGCCGCCTCAATCTGCGCCGGACGCGTGGCATCCGCGGCCGGATCAACCATTAGCTCCTCGCGCCGAAAGGCGCTGAGCATGAGCCCGCCGCGCGCGTCGGCTCGAAACTCGGCAAGCGTAATGCTTTGCATACCGAGATTGAGGGCGATGATGCGGGACTGCGCGGCCATCGGGGCGGGGTTCAGAAACAGGAACTCTGCCTCACTGACCTTCGGTTTTCGGCTTGATGGCCTCGAAGTAGTCCCACGCGAGCGGAGCGAATGGGGTCTCGCTCTTGTTGAGGACAAACCCGGGAACCTGCTGGAACTGCGGCCACCATTCTCCCGATTTGCTCTTCCAACTGGTGGACGCGACTTGCTGGCCCTGCTTGGTGATGGTCACGCCGACGTCGACCAAAGCCAGTTCGGCGTTGGCAGGGATCTTGCCGTCGAAGAAGCGTTCCAAGGTTCGCGGACTTACGTAAACAGAGGAGTGCATCTCCCCTTCCTGAGGAATGGTCGTGTGGGTAACCGAGCCAACAAGCAAAGTGCCCTGTGGATACTGCGGAGACTTGTTCTTCAGCAAAATGTAATAGTTGAAGGTGAGCTCATCCGTGTACTTTGGCTCCCTTAGTCGCGGCTGCCACTCGAAGGTCACCTCCACCTCGAGCCATGACTTGGCTCGCGGACCGCGCTTGTCAAAGCGCGCGCCCGAATAGGCGGGGGTTTCGAAAAAATTCGGCTCGACCTTAAGGATTCTAAACTCCGTGTTTTGCACTTGGCCAAGGCCGGAGGCAGCCAGGAGGAATGATGCGGCTGCGATGATACCAAAAGGTGTCGCAAGGGGAGACATGCTTTTTTTAGCTTAAATGAGCTGTTTTTTGGAGTAAACAACTAAAAGGCGCCGCCCGGCGTCGTTTCACCCGTCGATTGGCTTATTTTGCTCCGGCGCCCGCGAGGACGGCGGGGATCGTTCTGAGGAGGATGAGAAGGTCCAGGGAGAGGGACCAGTGGTCGATGTACTCGAGGTCCATACGCACCCAGTCCTCGAAATTGGTCACATTGTTGCGGCCGCGAATTTGCCAGAGGCAGGCGAGGCCCGGTTTCATGCTTAGTCGACGGCGGTAGGCGGCATTGTCAAACCTGTCCACCTCATAGAGGGGCAGAGGTCTCGGGCCGACGAGACTCATGTCGCCGAGAAGGACGTTAAGGAGTTGGGGGAGCTCGTCGAGGCTTGTGCGGCGTAACCATCGGCCCACCGGAGTCAGTCGAGGGTCTCTTTCGATTTTGAAGACCGGGCCGCGCATTTCATTCTGGCCCAGCAAGTTGGAACGGTGGTCTTCCGCGTCGATGAGCATTGTGCGGAATTTGAGCATCGTGAAGGGTTTTCCGTGAATTCCGGCTCTTTGCTGAGAGAAGATGACCGGTCCGGAGGAGGTCAGCTTTACGGCGAGGGCGATGATCGCGAGCAGGGGTGCCAGAACGATCAAGCCAACTGCGGCGATGGCACAGTCGGCCGTGTTTTTGAGGAGAAGAGCCCAGGAAAGATCCGGGCTGCTGCGGAAGACGAGCATCGGCCTTTTGCCAAGACTCTCGAAGGCAGGCCGCGCGACGGAGGTGTGAATAAAATCTGCGCTCAGCCAGACCTCGACTCCTTCGATCTCGCAGGCTTTGATGGCTCGCTGCACCTTTTCCGGTTCGATTTGGCTAAAGGTGAGAATGACCCGGCCCACGTTGTGACGGTGAACGGCATTAACCAGGATCTCGGAACCGGAGCATTCCAGATCCACGATGTCAACCACCTGGATCTCGAGCCGCTGGCTTGGGGAGAATTCCTGAAGGAGTTTCAGCGCGCTGTCCCTCTCGCCCGCGAGAATGATGCGTTCGCTGGTTTCCCCGCGCCTGAGGCGCATCGTCCGGTGCGCAATGTATAGGCGCTCCTTGAGCAGAAGCGTCGCCGGCGCGGCGAGGGTGAAGAGCATCAGGACAGAGAAATTGGGAATTTCCAGGCGAAGAAGAAAAGAGGCCGACCCCAGCACGACCAGGAGCCAGAATCCCGCCTGTCCTATCTGGCTCAGGGACCTCTGCAGGCTCTTGTCGAGCTGATAGTTGTAAAAGCCATTGAGCTCCAGTAAGAAAGGAGCGAACGGAACAATGACTGCCAGCATCCAGAGGAAATGAGCGAATCCGGGAACTTCGGCCGGCGAAGTGGGGCCTGCCAGCCCTTTGACGGACAGCAAATGGCAGATCCAAAATACTCCGCCCAGAAGCAGGGCGTCGATCAGCTGATTGAGTTGAAGACCAATTTCCTGTTTACGTGCAATCATGAACGGCTTTTCGCTTTTGCGGAACAACCGGAAATGAATCTTAGCATCACCAACCCTGCGTCAAATGGAAAAGCGACTTCGCGCTGAATGTTCGAACGTGGTCGGCGTCATTCACACCGCGCGCGGCTTTGCGGAGGCCGCGAAAACCGCGCTGGATGCCGTGGAGGTGAGGGTGGATGCGCTTCCGCATTGTCCATCGCTTCGAGAGGTCGCAGCGCTTCCGCAGCCGGCAATTCTCACTGTGCGCCGCCTGAACGAAGGCGGCGCGAAGCCGGTTACCGAAGAAGAACAGCTGGCCCTTTATTGCAGCCTTGTCCCAGCGGTGGCCGCCATCGATATCGAGGTTCGCGCGACGAAACGTCTGCGGCCCGTCTTGGAGACTGTCCGAAGAGAAAAGAAAGCCCTGATCATCTCGTTCCATGATTTCGGATCCACACCCTCTCTCGCCAGGCTTCGCGCGCTGAGCGCGAGGGCCCGCGGCGAGGGAGCGGATATTGTCAAGATTGCTGCGAAAACCGAGACCCCGGCGGAGGTTGCCCGTTTGCTCGTCCTCCTGCAGGAGGCGCCGGGACCCCTCGCGGTGATGGGAATGGGCGCACTGGGTCGCGCTTCCCGGTTGCTCTTCGCGAAGGCCGGTTCGGCCTTGAATTATGGCTGGCTGGATCGACCTCAGGTGCCCGGGCAGTGGAGCGCCAAGGAGTTCCTCGAATTGCTGGCTCGCGCATGATCGTAAGGTCCGCACTACTCGCGTTCTGTATGTGGCGGGCCGATTGCGGCGTCTTGCCCTTTTGCGCGATCGCTCCCATTGTGGTTAGACTATAAACCGTGCTTGCAACTCTCACTGACAGGCTTCGCATGAATGGCGATCTTACAAGGGATGATGTTTCCGTGGCCTGTGATCATCTCTTTGATGAGGAATTGGCGCTCTCAGAGCGGGCGGACTTTCTCAGAGCCCTTCATTCCAAAGGCGAAACGCCTTCCGAAATCGCCGCTTTCGTTGAGGTATTGCTGGCGCGCGGCGTTCGTCCCGTTTTAGGGGACGGGTTGCTGGATGTTTGCGGAACGGGTGGGGATCGCGCGGGGTTGATCAACGTTTCCACGGGGGTGATGTTTGTGGCCGCGGCGTGCGGCGCGCGGGTGGTCAAACATGGGAACCGTGGAATCACTTCGAAATGCGGCGGCGCCGACGTGCTCGAGGCCCTTGGGGTGCGGATCGACTTGCCGCCTGAAGCCGCTCTGGACACTGCGGGATGCTGTTTTCTTTTTGCGCCCCTGTATCATCCCACATTCAAAGCGGTAGCGGCGGTCCGAAAGGCTCTCGCCGAGGAAGGAAGATCCACGATATTCAATCTTCTCGGTCCGCTCCTTAACCCGGCCCGGCCCGATTTTCAGCTTGCCGGGGTGTTTGACGCAAAGCTGCTGCCGATTTATGCGGAAGCATTCAGCCTCCTGGGCCGCCAGCGCGCTTGGGCAGTTCACGGGAGCGGAGGCCTTGACGAGGTTTCCACCATGGGTCCGTCGGAGATCCATGCCATCGAGTCCGGGGGCGTTCGGCGTTTCTTTGTCCAGCCCGAGGCTCTGGGGCTTGCCCGGGCGAGCATTGACGATCTGCGCGGGGGCGATTCACGGCAGAACGCGGAATTGCTCGAAGATGTCCTGCGTGGCGGCGGGCTCGGCGCGAGGCGCGAAATCATCGCCCTCAACTCAGCCTGTGCACTGGTCGTAGCCGGCGTTTGCGAAGATCTCGCGGCCGCTCTGGAAAAATCGCGGCAAGCCCTGGACGACGGATCTGCTCATGCAGTGCTAAAACGGCTTCGCGAGGTCCGCTAGGGGCCCGATTCTACAGACACAGGCGGCTCTTCAGCCCGGGATATTTCTCAGCAGTTCCGCGTTGGTGGGATACTTGCGCACGAAGAAAAGCAAGCGCTCGATGGCTTCAATGGGTTTATGACCGGCGAGGCCACGCCGGATGACGCTTATTTTGTGCAAGTCCTCTTCCGGAAGCAGCAATTCCTCGCGCCGGGTGCCCGAGAGGAAGATGTCGACCGCAGGGTAGATCCGTTGGTCGCTAATCTTTCGATCCAGAACAAGCTCCATGTTACCGGTGCCCTTGAACTCCTGGAAAATCAACTCGTCCATCCGGCTATTTGTCTCGATGAGGGCAGTCGCCATGATGGTGAGCGAACCGGCCTCCTCGGTGTTTCGCGCCGCCGCGAAAATCTTGCGCGGAATCTCCAGGGCGCGTGAATCGACGCCACCCGACATGGTGCGTCCGCCGCTTCCCTGGGCGTTGTTGAAGGCGCGGCCGATGCGGGTGAGCGAGTCCATGAGAACAAAAACATCCTGTCCCATTTCGACGAGCCTTCTCGCGCGTTCAGAGGCGAGCTGAGCGATGCGGGTGTGGGTCTTGATGTCGGAATCGTTCGAGCTGGCCATGAGCTCGGCGCTCGGGACGGAACGGCGGATCTCGGTGACCTCTTCCGGTCGCTCATCCACGAGCAGGATGATGAGTTTCATCTCCGGATGGTTCTTCACCACGGCATCGGCGATGTGCTGCAAGAGAGTAGTCTTGCCGGTGCGTGGAGGCGCAACGATCAGACCGCGCTGGCCTTTGCCGATGGGAGTCATCAGGTCCATCACCCGCGTGGTATAACGATCGGGGACCGTTTCGAGCCGGATGCGCTTGTTGGGACTGATCGTTGTCAATTCCTCGAAAACCGGAAGATTCTGGAACTTGTCGGGATCTTCGCCCTCGATCTCAACGAGCTTGAAGAGCTGCGGGCCGCGGCTTCCGCGGCGCGTCTCGCCCTTGATCCACATGCCGTCCCGCAAAGCGTGCTTGCGCACGACCTCAGGAGTTACGAAGACGTCGTTGTTGGATTGCGAGAAATTGCGGCGTGGTTCCCGCAGGAAACCGAATCCCTTTCCTGACACCTCCACAACACCCTCAGCGAAGGTGGGCGGAGCGGGAGGGGGAGAGGGCTGTGACGGAACGGCAGGCTGCGAGATCACCTCGAGGGGCAGCTGGTCATTGGTTGAAGCGGGCGCGACAGGTTCGGCAACCGTGGGCGGCGTCTCCTCCGCATCAACTTTCCGCGTGGCGTCCTCGACGGCCGGGGCTGTGCCATTTTCGGAGGGTTTTGTCTTTCTCAGTGTTCTCTTGCGGGTGCCGTTCACCCCGGCAGTCCTCCGCGCGCGGCGTTTGCCGGCGGGTTGAACTTCCACCGCTTCGAGATTCGTATTTTCTTCAGTCATGGCAAATTCAGTTCTCCTGCACCTTGGCGAGGACGTCGTCGGGAATGTCAAAGTTGGCGTGAACGTTGAGGACATCGTCGCAATCGTCGAGAGCGTTGCAGAGGCGGAGCACCTGCGCGGCGGTTGTCGCGTCTTCGAGGGCAATGGAAGATTCGGGAATGTAAGTGAGTTTCTGGGAGTCGGGTTCTATCGACGCCTTTCTCAGGGCCTCCGAAACAGCGTAGAGCTGATCAGGCTGGGTAGTGATGATGTAATGCTCTCCGTCATCGATGAGGTCTTCGGCCCCGGCCTCGGCGATCAACTCGAAAAGCCGATTCTCGCCGGCGGACGCAAGCGGTATGGTAATTTGGCCTTTTCGATGGAACATAAATGAAACGCTTCCCGGGCCGCCAAGGTTGCCGTGATTCTTCGAGAAGATTGAACGCATGTCCGCCGCGGTGCGGTTCTTATTGTCGGTGGCGGTCTCGACAATCAGGGCGACTCCGCCGGGCGCGTATCCCTCATAGATAATCTCTTCCATCGTTTGCAAACCCAACTCGCCAGTTCCTTTCCTGAGGGCGCGGTCGATGTTGTCGTTAGGCATGCTTTGGGCCCGGGCGGCCTGAATCGCGGCGCGCAGCCGTGGATTCGCGGAGGGATTGCCTCCGCCGAGTTTCGCCGCGACGGTGATTTCTTTGGAGAGTTTCGAGAAGAGCCTGCCGCGCTTGGCGTCCAAGGCTCCCTTGAAACGCTTCACTTTCGACCATTTGCTGTGGCCGGCCATGAGGATGTATAATTGTGAAAACTCCCATACCTGCAGCAGGTAGCCTTTGAGGCCCCCAATACCGGCATCAGGTTAGTTCAGAGTGGAGACTTTGTAAGATTCGATGGAAAGTGCGGCACCGGACGTGCGCGCCGAATGATGCGCAAAAGAAATGCAACGTGCGGATATTGTCAACGCCTTTTCGCGCGAATCAATCCAGCCGACTGTGTTGACAGCCGACCCAGGCGGCGAAGAGACCGAGGATGATGTGGGATCCCAGGACCCAAATACAGAGCGGCACCGGGGAAAGCTGGGTTTGGATCACTGTCTGGACGATGTCGTAATACCGCTCGCCTCTAAGGGTTTGCAAGACTCCCGACCAGCTCCAGTAGGCGGCAATGAATGGGCGGGTGAGCGTCCCAGCCCATTCGGGCAGCGCGAGCACGGCGCCTGACAGCGGAAGTTGAAAGCCAACCAGGTAGATCGAGACCAGCGAGGCTTGCTCGGCGGATCCCATCATGCTCGAAATCGCAAGACACACGGAAGTCATCGCGGCATTTGCCAGCAGCAGGAAGAGGAGTTGATCGCCCAGTTCGCCGGGAAAGCCGCAGACGAAATGGACGAATAGTCCCATCCACAGAGACTGGGCGATTACCAGGGTCGCGAGAAATGCCGCCTTGCTGGCGACGTAGCTTAAGGGCCTGAGTCCGGAGAGTTTTTCCTTCTCAAAGATCAGGCGCTCGGCGGCGATCTCGCGACCCGAATTGTTGGCGCCCATCAGAGTCAGCAGAACGACTTGGAACATCACGATGCCGGAGACAAGGCTGCCGATCTTACTGGCTTGCACCAGGAAGCTCATGCTCTCCTGGAGCTGCTTGACGACATTGAGGTCCAACCCCATGGAGAGGTTCTGGACGGCGGGCAATCCATTTAGAGCGAAAATCGCGACCAGGATCGGAAAGCCGAAAATGAGACCGAGCTGAAGCAGCAGCTGGGTCCGGTTGCGAGAGAAAATCCGAAACCTTCGCGCCGTCAGTGTTCGAAACTGGCTGAACAATCCGGGCTGCGGCAGGGACGTTGCGCGTTCCGGCTCGGAAGGCGCCTGAAACTCGGCTTGCGCGTCTTCGACAGGGCTTTCGAAATTGAGGCTCTCAAGATGCTCGGGCACCCGTCCCAACATTGCCTCATCGAAGGGGCGTCGATGTTTTTTCCAGGATTGGGCCCACTCGGCCGCGTCGTGCCGCACGAGCTGACTGTAAAGATCCTGCGGATCTTCGCAGCGAAAGTAATGGGTGAGAAACTCCGGGGGACCCTGGTAGGCGACGATCCCATTGTAGAGCACCAGCACGGAATCGTAGAACGCGAGATGCCGGAGACTATGAGTCACGGAGATAACCGTTCGTCCCTCCGAGCGGGAGAGACCGTGAAGGAGCGCGACAATCTCATCTTCGGACTGGGGGTCGAGCCCGCTGGTAACTTCGTCGCAAAGCAGCATGGCCGGCTTGCTGGCAAGTTCCATGGCAAGCGCAAGCCTGCGCTTTTGACCCCCCGAGAGCACGTGCACGAGCCGGCTCGCGAGTTCCGTCATATTCACCTCGTCCAGAATCCGAATCGTGGCTTCGTCAAGAGCATCGCCGCTCATTCCGCGAACGCGCAACTTGATGGAATAGGCAACGCTCTCCCGCACGGTGAGGTCCTCGTGCGTGATGCTGAATTGGGGGACATAACCGATCTCGGACGGTGAAAAATCGTGTTGAATGAGGTTACGGCCGTCCCAGGAGATAGAGCCCTCTTCTTCGCCATGGGCGATCCCGGTGATGACTTTCAGGAGCGTGCTCTTGCCGCAGCCAGATGGTCCCAGCACGGCAGCAAAGTGGCCGCGCGGAAACATTGCCGAAACCGCGGCGAGCAACGGCTTGGATTCGCCGTCTTGGGTGACGGATAACGTGACATCCCGGAGTTCCAGCACCTTGGCAGCGTTGCCAAAGCGGCGGCTTCTTACAACGCTAAATCGTGTTTCGAGTTTGCCGTTTGGCGACTCGGTCTTGCGGGCGTTGTCTCCTGGCTGGATATCCTCGCGTTTGAAGTTCTCTCAGAAGGTGACCCTGCGCGGCTCCTTCCGCCGGAGTCCACGGTGTTACAGCTGAGGTCATAAGCAACTCGCTAGGAGCATCCAAGAGGCGGATTCCACATGGAAAAATCCCTTGAATTTTGCGGACCGGAGTGAACGTTCCTTCTTGTTTCGAGAGCAGGCCGGAAGTAGAATACGGAATATCGAATGATCGCGAACCGGAACTTTGCGCAGTGCGAACCGCTCACGTGGGTTGGAAGGGTTCCGGTGTATCTCTCGACTGCGATCGCCTTTGCGCATGGGGTGACGATGGTGTTTACGGCGCTCGCCCTGGCTTCGGGCGCCGAGTGGTTCTTTCAGGTGCTGGCGTTCTCGCCCCAATCGGCCATTTCCAAGCTCAATCTCTGGCAGTTTGTGACGTATGCTTTTGTTAATAGGCCGGACATATTCACGCTCATTCAGCTCGTATTGCTTGCCTTCTTCGGCCGAGACGTCGAGAAGTTTATCGGTCGCAAAGCCTTTGCCTGGCTCTATGGGGTGCTGGTGCTGGCGGTTCCGGTCTTGCTCTCCCTGCTGCATTTTCTTGGCATAGATAGCGGAAGCTACTCAGGCTCCGACGCGGTTCATTTTGCGATCTTTCTGGCGTTTGCGATGATTTATCCTGGGGCGGAGATATTCTTTGGTATTCAGGCGCGCTGGATTGCGATTGCTCTGCTGGGCATCTACACGCTTCAGTTCATGGCCTCCCGGCAGTGGATCAGCCTTTCGATCCTTTGGTGGGAGTGCGGTGTGGCCGCGGCCTGGATGATGCGCGAGGGCGTGCGCTCCTTTTCCCTGCCTTCGGTTTCAGCGATCCCCCTGAAGCGGCCGGAACGTCGCTCCAAGCCTGCACGGCGGGAACCGGAGAAGGAAGGTGAGCTTTACGATTCCATTGACCCGATCTTGGAGAAGATAGCCAGGCAGGGGATTGGCAGTCTCACCCGCGGTGAGCGGGAAAAGCTAGAACGGGTCAGGGCGGCTCTCCTTGAGAAGGAGCGGCGGAATTGACTAGCGAGGCGCCCAGCAAACCCGCGACAGAGGCGGCAGGCAAGCCCGCGACAGAATCGGTCGGCAAGCAAGCGACGGAGGCGCCCGGCGAACCCGCGACGGAGGCGCCCAGAAAGCCGGTAGCGAGCGACACCTCGGGCATGCCGTTGCCCAATTTGAAGGACGCCTGCTACGTCAACGCGATGATCCATTTTTATCGCGGTGAACTTGG
>DASTFP010000019.1:0-5855 GCA_035719865.1 Terrimicrobiaceae bacterium
CCGTTCGCTCGGCGCATTCGCGGCGCTCGCCGCCTCCCATTCCGCCGCTACGCCCACTTTGTCCTTCAATTCGAGAATGACTCTTTCGGCAGTCTTTTTACCCACGCCGCTGACGCGGGAGATGGCCGCGGTATCACCGGAGACGACGGCCGCCTTGAACATTTCGACGCTCATCCCGCTAAGGATAGCCAGCGCCAGCTTGGGTCCGACGCCCGAGACGTGTTGGGTCAGCAACCGGAAGAGATCGCGTTCGCCGGATGTTCCGAACCCGTAAAGCACATGCGAATCTTCGCGCACGACCAGATGAGTCAGGATCTTGACGCGCGAGCCCGGATTGGAAAGACGCTCAAAGCTTGAAAGCGGGATCATCACGTGGTAGCCCACACCGTGCACATTGACGATGATCTGCGTCGGGAGGGCTTCCTCCAGCACGCCATCCAGAAACGAAATCATGACCCCGCTCTCTGTAGCAGAGCGTTGGGAAAACTCAAATGTGCTATCGGTTTTCTGCTCGTGATGCTGGCCACCCGATCATTCGCACAGGAGACCTGGCATCTTCTCGTGGAGCCGACGTTCATGCGCTACGAGTCAGGTTGGCCGATCGCCGGCGCGCAGAGAACTGTCCTTGTGCCCGCGCGGTATGTCGATGGCCAACTTCTCCCCTTGCGTCGAGAGGAAGTGGTGACGCTCGGCGCCACTCCGGAGAAGATCCTGGAGTCCGCGCCCCAAGCGGCCTCGGAGGTCCTCTCAAGCCTAAAGCCTCGGTTCATTCGCGATGAGAACAATGTTATTCAATGCGCGGTGCTCGAATCCGACAACCCCCTGACAGCGTCCGCGGTGCTTGCCCCGGAGTTCGCCTCGCTCTTCAGCGACATCATGGGGCCCGACATCCTGGTCGCCATTCCCAATCGGTTCAGGATTTTCGTGTTTCCGAAGATCTCGCCCGCGTATCAACGCTTTTCGGAAATCGTGATTGCGGAATACGATTCCTCCGCCTATCCGGTGAGCAAGGAGCTTTTCTCCGTTCGAAAAGGAAAAATTGTCGCAGTCGGCTCCTACCGTTGAGAATAACGACAAGAAGAACCTTCAATGCTTAGGGACATCCGAAAGATTCTTTACCACGAGTCCACCATCTTCAGTCGGCTTGATGAACTGGCCAGCGAAATCGCCGAGGACTATCGTGGCAAGGAGCTCACGGTAATCGCGGTCTTGAATGGCAGCTTTATCTTTATGGCGGACCTCCTCCGAAGGCTTCCCCTCCAACTTCAAGTCGACTGCTTGAGCGTCTCAAGTTATCACGGCACTAAGAGCACCGGGAAAATAAGCTTTCGCCAGGCTCAACTGGCCGACACTCGTGGCCGCCACGTATTGATTCTCGACGACATCCTCGACAGCGGCATGACGTTGCACACGATTCGCGAACGCCTTGCCGCAGAAAGCGGTGCGCTGAGCCTCAAGATCTGCGTTCTTCTTCGCAAGAATATCAACCGCGAACGCCAGGTCGACGCGGAATACGTCGGCTTCGACATTCCCAACGAGTTTGTCGTAGGCTACGGTTTGGATTACAACGAACGGTATCGCAACCTGCCTTTCGTCGGCGTGCTCACCGATGAGGCGATTCGGCGGCATGCGCTGCCACCGAGGGCGGAGACGCCTCAGCCGGTCTCACGAAGCGCAAGACGAGGGCAGTCGAAACCAAGACAAGCGCGGCGCTGAGCCAAAGGACCACGCTCAAACCGGCTTGGTAAGCCCGGTCAACGATCCCGGCCAAATCATCCACTTCCGCGACTGTCCGGAGTGGGAGTGCATGGACGCTTCGCGCGCCCGCAATGATCTCTTCGACTGCCTGACGCTGATCGGGATTGAGAACGATTCCGTCGCGAGCAAGAGAACTCTGCACATCCCGCGCGCTGACGGCAGAAAATACGGCTGTGCTCACCGCAAGCATCAGAGCAGCGCCCGCGAGTTGGCACATGAAAACAATGCCGCTCACCAGGCTGGCGCGCTCCAGTCCCGCGGCCTCGATCGCCCGCGTGCTGACCGTGGGTATGACCGCGCCCACACCGATGCCCAGCAGAACGAGCGATCCATTGAAGGCCATCCATCCCGCCCCGGGGCCGAAGATCGCAAGCAGCGCGCTGGCAACGGCCGCGCAGGCAAGGCCGCCAAGAATCAACCTCCGCGCCCCGAAAAACCCGTAGAGCACACCGCCAAAGTAGGACACCACCCCATAGCTCAGCATGAACTGCACCACCCGCGCGCCCGCCCACATCGGATCGTCGCCCAGAAACTTCATGGCATACTGGGTGAAGTAGAGCAAAACGATAAAGAACAGCTGACAGATCACCACCGCGCAAAAACAGAGCGCCAGGACCTCATGGTTTCGGATAATGTCGCTCGGTATCAAGGGTTCTCGCGCGCGCCTTTCAACGACTGGAAAAAGCCAGAATAGGACGATCGCGAGCGCGGACAATCCGAGCGTTTTGAAATTCGTCCAGCCCCAAGGCTCAGCCTGGTAAACGACAATCATCAAAGCGACCAGCCCGGAAGTAAGAACGACCATTCCAGGATAGTCGTTGTGGGGACGCTCGGCCTTTGTCTCGTCCTTCGGAACTTTCCAGGCGGTCATCAGGATGGAAAAAATTGCCATCGGCACGTTGATCCAGAGCACCCAGCGCCAGGAGAGCCACTCCGTCAGTGCGCCGCCAACGACCGGTCCCGCCGAATTACCCAGCGAGCAGGTCCCAAAGATCAACCCGAGCGCGAATCCCCGGTTCGACTCGCCGACAGCCGCGCAGGCCATTCCAATCATGGCCGGCCACAGCAGCGCAGCGCCCACGCCTTGCAAGACTCGGAAGCCTATCACCGAGCTGCCGCTCCACGCCATACCGCCGAGAAGCGACGCTATCGCAAAGATGGCCATGCCAATCAGAAAAATATTCCTTCTCCCATAGCCATCTGCGAGCCGTCCACCGGCAACCATCAAAACCGCGAAGGCCAGGACATATCCATTGATGACCCACTGGTCACTTTCCAGATCGAGACCGTATTGAGCTTCGAGTGCCGGCAGAGCGAGGTCCACCGAGGCAAAGTCGAGCGAGATGGCCAACGTTCCGATGATGATGGCCGCGTAAACGAAGGCACGATCGCTCATCTTACGCCCCTTTCGAATAGCCCCAGCGATGGAGAAGCCAATCCGGCGCTCATGAGGCGACAGACTAGCCCAGCGCCAATCGCTCGCAAGTAGCTTGACCACCCGCTCATTTCAGCACGGGTGGCGGAGGAACGAACGCCACTCCCTGGAAACGAGTTACGGCTCGGCTTGCAGTCCCACGATTGGGCCAGAGTAGCCCGTCAATTCAAGGTAACCGGAGCCCTTCACGTTTTTCTCGCCGAGCGTTCCCCAGGCGCGAACTGATCCCTCCCAATATTCGATGGGTTTGAGGCGCAGTTCCTGGTCGTTGAGCACCGCACTCACCTCCAGCTGGACGTGCAAACGCGGGATCGAAATCCGCCATTTCACCGGGTAGCGTCCGGACGATTCGGGGCTTGACCACGTCTCGCCGGGTTCAAGCGTAAAGTCCGCATTGGTGAGGGACGTCGCCGCGCCTTCTGCGTCCACGTAAGTGCCCGCCGAATTTGGATCACGGCCTCCGTCCTTGGTGCGCAGCTGAATAAGCATCAGGTCGCTGCCGTCGTCCAGTTGCAGGCTAATCCAATCCCAACCGACCTGATTGGCAGCCAATTGGTTCGTTGCCCACTCATGGTCAAACCAGCTCAGCCCGGAGACGGCAAACTCCTGGTTTCCCATCCGCAGGGTGCCTTCGCTTCTCAGTCTTGTGAACGAATAGTAGTGCGATGCTCTCCCCTCCCCCTCGGCCTTCTTGCTCACGCCGTTCTCTCCGTGAATCACCAACGGCTTCTCGGGTTTCAACGTTAGTTCCAGCGAAAGATCATCGTCCTTCGCCTGAATCCTGAAGGCGCCGTCAGCGCCGAGTTCGCATGACCAGTCTTCGATCCAGGCGAGACGCTGCCGCTCACCGAATCCGGCCTCACCAAATGCACCGCGGGAAACCTGTTGAAAGAAATGGAACCGGCCTCCCCCAACATCGCTCACCGCGAAGTGCGCGAACTTCACACTGCTCGTGACGAAATGCGACAGCGGAATAATGTCCGCGTCCAAGGGCATGACGCCGTTTCGAAAGAACGTCAGTTGGTAGCCGAACTCGCGACCGTCCGCCGCCGCAAGATTTCCGGTAAAGTACCACCATTCGATCTTGAACTCAGGGTGATTTCCATGATCACGGGGGAAGTCATATTTCCAACCCGGAAGGGCAAGCCGCCAACCCGCCTGGGCAGTGGCCGCCAGCAACGACAAAAGCAGGAGCAGGCGCATCAACTGCCCGCGACGACCGAACCCACGTTCTTGGTATTATTGAGCAAAGCCCGGATGTTCCAGAAAATGACGCCGCCTCTCAGCCGCGAGCCGATCGATTTCTCCAACTGCAATTGCCGCGCAATCTCGCCGGATGGCCATCCGTGCGAACTCAATCGATCCAACGCAACGCCCGGCCAGATGGGCACGCCGCGCGGATTGGCCTGCGGCCCGCGCCACCAGCGCAGCAGAGACGAGAAGCTTTGCGCTCCGCCGTCGCGCCAGTAAAGCTGGGGCGCGAGGTAGTCGATCCATCCCTCACGCATCCACTTGACGGGGTCCCCGTAAAGCTGCTCGTATTGATTGACGCCTGCCTGGATGCCGACGGGAACGCCCGGCATATAGATGCCAAACGGACTTATGCCGAATTTCAGGCCAGGTTTTTCGGAGTGGACCACCTGGCTGACGCGGCGGATGAGCGTATTCACATTGTCCCGGCGCCAGTCAGCTCTCGAGAGCGTGCCGCCCCGCGCGCGATACGCCGCGTACGTGGCATCGTCGGGAAACGGGTAGACGTGGCCTCCGTCCGTCGGATAGGGATAAAAGTAATCGTCGAAGTGAACGCCCGCGACATCGTAGCGCTGCACAACGTCGCGAACAACGTTCACAATGTTCTCCTGGATCGCCGGAGCGCCAGGGTCCATCCAAAGGACGCTCCCAATGCGGTAGGCGTACTGGGGAAAGCGCCGGCTGATATGGTTGGCGGCTCTTGGCTGCGAGGCATTCGCGGCCCCGCGGTATGGGTTGAACCACGCGTGCACTTCGATGCCGCGCTTCTTCGCTTCAGTGATGAAGAACGCGAGGGGATCGTAACCCGGCGACACACCCTGCGCGCCGGTCAGATAGCGGCTCCAAGGCTCGATCCTGGAAGGATAAAGCGCGTCGCTCTCGGGACGCACCTGCAGCATCAGGGCATTGAGCCGGCAGCGCTTTGCCGCATCGAGCAGACGAACCATCTGCGCCTTTTGCGCGGCGGACGAAAGGCCCTCGCTGGTCGGGAAATTGATATTGAAAACGGAAGCTATCCACGCCCCTCGAAAGTCTTCGGCCAATGCGGCCAGGGGCAGGAACAATGCGAGGAACAAACCAAACTTCATCAGTAAATAAATGTCTCTTCAGGGGGATCGCAGGGCGTTACACTTTCAGCAAGGACAATGGGAACTCTTCGTCCGCTTTCGACGGGAAAAGCCGCCTTGCCAGTGACCTTTACCCAACTCATCTCGGCCACCGACTGCGCCCTCTCCGTCCGAACGCTTATCGCAACCGGACGCGCATCTGCCGCGCAGCACATGACAAACATTCGCACCAGGTTGAAACGGTCGCCTTTGGCATTGTCCGCGCGCTCGGGCATGAACTGTCCAATTAATTCGACGGCCTTGCCTTCGAAGTCGGCGCGCATCGTCGGTTCTTCGGCGGCGTA
>DASTFP010000020.1:0-14523 GCA_035719865.1 Terrimicrobiaceae bacterium
AGGCGTCACCTCGGTACCGCGTTCGACCCATCCGTCGACGCGCACATCCGAGGGAAACTGCACCTCGGTAAGCAAGCCGCAGCTCGGCTGGAAACCCTTGTTCGGGTCTTCGGCGTAGATCCGCGCTTCAATGGCATGGCCGTTCGGATTGTGCTGATGCTCTGCAAGAGGCAGTTCTTCTCCGGCCGCAAGCCGGATCATCCATTCCACGAGATCCAATCCGGACACTTCCTCGGTGACGCAATGCTCGACCTGCAGACGGGTGTTGACCTCGAGAAAATAGAATTCCCCGGTTTCCGCATCGTACATAAACTCGCACGTGCCCGCCGAGCGGTATCGGGCGGCCTGGCCCAATCGTCGCGCCGCCTGGTGGAGCCGTTGTCGCGCCTCATCCGGCAAGCGAGGCGCCGGAGTTTCTTCGAGCACCTTTTGGTTTCGCCGTTGCGCGGAGCAGTCGCGTTCCCCCAATACCGCGACAACCCCCTGCCCGTCTCCAAAAATCTGCACCTCCACATGACGCGCCGAAGCAATGAACTTTTCGAGGAACAAACCAGACGCCTTGAAGTTGCTCCTGGCAAGCCGCTGAACGCTCTCGAACTTCTCTTCGAGGTCATCAGCAGTCCGCGCCAACTGCATGCCGATACCTCCCCCTCCCGAGGTGCTCTTGATCATTACCGGGAAGCCGATTCGCCCGGCCACGATCCGCGCGTCGGCAAGAGAATCAAGGAGGCCCGACCCGGGTGAGACCGGCACACCGCTGGAAATTGCCAATTCACGAGCCGTGTGCTTGAGACCGAAGTCCCTCATGTTCTTCGGCGTGGGCCCGATGAAGGCAATCCCCGCCGCTTCGCATGCCTCGGCGAAATCGGCGTTCTCACTAAGAAATCCGTAGCCAGGGTGAATAGCCTCAGCGCCCGTCCTGCTCGCAGCCGAAAGAATCTTCTCGACCTGCAGATAGCTTTCGGAGGCTTGCGGAGGCCCAACGGAGATTGCTTCGCCCGCCATCCGCACGTGAGCAGCATGCGCATCGGCCTCCGAGTAGACGGCGACAGACGCGATTCCCATACGGTCAAGAGTGCGAATGATCCGGCAGGCTATCTCACCGCGATTGGCTATGAGGACCTTGGTGAGCATATCCTCCAGCCCGGGATCACAGCCGCGACCAAACAAAATAATCTTCTGCTCCGCGCCCTCCCTTGGCGCTTTCTCCCTAGTTCCATAAGAGCACTCTGATCGGAGTCGGATTGTAGGCGTTGCAGGGGTTGTTAAGCTGCGGACAGTTCGAGATGAGACAGAGCACGTCCATCCCGGCGCGCATCTCCACGTATTTGCCAGGCTCCGAGACGCCGTCCGCAAAGCGGAGTCCCCCATCCGGGGTAACCGGCACGTTCATGAAGAAGTTGATATTGTGGGCCAGATCGCGCTTCGTCACCCGATAACCGCTCAGCGCCATCTGAAGAAGGAACGTGTCGCGGCATGCGTGCATGAAGCGCTTGTCGAGCGAATACCTCACCATATTGCTCTCGGCGGCGCAGGCCCCGCCCAAGGTATCGTGCCGGCCGCACGTATCTGCTGTAATGGCAAGCATTTCCCGGCAAAGATTGGACATGAGCTTCGTCCCGGTTGTCAGGTAGATGGAGCCCTGCTCGCGTATCGTATCCTGGGCGCTGTACCGCTCGCTCACGTCGTTGGCGTTGAAGAAAAAGGTGTCTGCCGCCTGATTTCCCTCCAGGTCAACGATTCGCAGAATCTGGCCTTTCTTAACCGGGTGAAACCAGCCGTCTCCGGCAAGGATCGTCGAACTAAACACCGCATTTTCCGGCTGAAGGGTGCTTTCGGTGTAAACGAGCGCGCTCATCGGTAGCTACTACAGGAAGAGTCGTTCAGTTACCGCCAACGTGCGGCCACACTCGGGCCGGAAGTTGCGGCAGAAATCGTCGTTGCCCGGCGGGTCGCAGGGGAAGATCTCGATCTCCACGCGGGCCCGCGGGTATTCGCCGGCAGGCGCCAGCGGATGAGGGCAATTTGCCAGGACGAAGAGCACATCCATTTCGGTTCGGAGACCGACGCGCGCGCCAGCCGGACAGTGATCCTCCGCAATCGCCATCCGCCCCTCATCATCGACCACGATCTTGCTGAAGAAATTGACGTTGGCCACGATGTCCGCGAGGCCCATTCCATGTTTGGACAGCTCGATGAGAAAATTGTCCCGCGCATTCCGGAAGAAATCGTTCCGGTGCTGCTGATAGTTGCGTTCCCCGAACTTCGCCGAAACCATCGCGGCCGTGATGTGCCCGCCGAGCGGATCGTGCCACCCGAGGCCGTCCTCAACGATCGACACCAATGCGTTTCCCATGTCCGTCATCAGGATGTGGCCGCGAGTGAGCCTGGCCGTGTGCAGCGCCTTGAGCGTGTCCGGAAGGTTGAGACGATCCAGCGGCTGCGACGCGTTGTAAAGCAACGCCGACACATTCGCTCCGCGGTCGAGAGCGGTGAGACGGACGAGACGGCGCCGCGGAACTCGCATTGACCACATCGCACCACCGGGAAGGATTTCCGAAAACAACGCCGCGGTGAGAAACTGGCTCATCGAATTTCTGGACTCTTAGGAGACTGTTGAAATACCCGCGTAAGCCACGCGTGAGCTCTTTGGGGCAGATATCGGTGGAGTGAGGAAGGAGCATCCCTTGAGAGGGCTGTGACTGAGGAACGACGCCGAGAGATGCCCCAAAGAGCTCGCGCCTAGAAAGGGGTGGGACCCTTTCTTCCCACCAAGGTTGCGCCAATTTTCGGCCCTCGCTATGTCGCCCAGCTTGCGCATAGCACTGCGGCTACGCTCTGCGCTTGGCTCCTTGCGATCTTCCGAAAATTGATTGCAACGTGGCATGCGTGGGTATTTCAACAGTCTCCTACTTCGAGTTGCGGCCGGAACGGATCAATGGATCTCGCCTCGGGATCGGTGCAGAATGCACCTGCGGAATGACAACGTCCGTAAGCGTCAGTTTGCACGATAACACGCCTTTGCACGAAAGAATCTTATCGGTAATCTCCTTCAGAATGCGGATGGGGCCCTGCACAATGATCACTTCCATGCGGTGATTGTCTTCGAGCTGAACGTGCAGGGAACTGATCACTTCTTTTCGGTAGTTCCTCTCCAATTCAAATAGCTCTTGAGCCAGGGCACCCCGGCCCTCGTCATAAACAAGAGCAACCATCCCGGCCATGAAGGGGTCCCCGGAAGCCTCACGGCGCTCAAGCACAAAGCGTGAGATCATTTCGGCTATCGCCTTGGATCGATTCTCCAGTCCCCTCTCCGCGACCATCTGATCCAGCTCACGAAAGACCGGCTCAGGGAGCGATATACTGATGCGCTGCACGCTTCCCGTCCCGCTTTTGTTGGACATCCTCATTACTTGTCACTGAGTAATACTAGAATCGTGACAAGTATCACCACTACCATAAATCGAATGAGCCTTTTCATTCGACCTCGTCTCCTGCCTCGGTCATTTTGACAACCGGAAGCCGGTCTTCTTCGGAATCGTGGACCGGCGTATGAATCAATTCGTCGAGCCGATGCTTCACCGCCAGGAATTCCGATGTGAGAAACTGCTTTGGGGTTCGCGGACGCGGAACGGGATTCTCGATGATTTCACGAACCCCGCCTGGATTCACTCCCAGCACAAGTATTCGATCGGAAAGATACACCGCTTCGTCGAGATCGTGGGTTATGAACAGGATGGTGACGTCAACTTTCTTCCAGATCTGCAGAAGATAAGCCTGCATTTTGGCACGAGTAAGCGCGTCGAGGGCACCGAAGGGCTCGTCCATGATGAGAATCCGCGGTTCATTTGCCAGCGCGCGCGCGATCGCCACTCGCTGCTTCATGCCACCCGAAAGCTCGTGCGGATAGGAGTCCTCGAAGCGGCTTAGACCCACCATCTCAAGCCACTCTCGCGCGGTTCCCTCGGCAGCCACGGAGCTCCTGCTCTGCATCTCGAGGCCGAACATGACATTTTGCTTCACAGTTCGCCAAGGAAAGAGCGTGTAGCCCTGAAAAACCATCCCTCGGTCCGGCCCGGGGCCGGTCACGGGCTTGCCATCGAGCAGCATTTCGCCAGCGCTTGCGTCGTCGAGCCCGGCCACCATGCGGATGAACGTCGACTTTCCGCACCCTGAGGGTCCAATGATGGAGACGAACTCTCTCCTGTGGATGTCCAGGGAAACGTTGTCGAAAACAATGTGTTGATGGCCTGCGGGACCAAAAGCCTTCCGAAGCTTTCGCACGGAGAGCACCACGGGACGTTCCCGGATGCGCCTGAAGCGGGCAACGACCTGCGGATCCTGCTTGTGATAGTCCGGGAGTTCGAGTGATGTCAGCACGGGTCAGGATTGGAGAGGAGTCGCGCCGCCCTCGCGCGCGACGGGCGGTTCGAGCCTGCCGAAGTTTTCAAGCAGCGGGGACGATTCGATTGGTTGCTCGGCCGGTTGAGATTCCCGGTCCGGCTTTACTGCCGCGGGCTTTCGCGCGGAGACCTTTCGCTTCCAGGGAAACAGTCCTTTTCCAAGCCAGGCAAGCGCCATGTCCGTGGTAAGGCCGATAATCCCTATCATCATGATGGCCGCGTAAACGTTGTCGAAATTCCGATAACGCGCTTGCTGGTTGATGAAGAAGGTAATTCCCGACATGGTGCCGACCACTTCCGCGACGATGAGGTAGGTCCACGCCCAACCCAGCAGGATGCGCATGTCCGTGTAAATGTCAGTGATCGAAGCCGGGATGACAACGCGTCCGACCAGACGCGGTCCGCGCGCTCCGAGCGTCTGCGCCGCCTCGATCAACGCCGGATCCACCTTGCGCACGGTATTTGAAATTACCAGCACCTGCTGGAAAAAAGTTCCGATCACAATAATCGCAATCTTCGGCCCGTCATCGATGCCGAGAATGGCGACGCACAGGGCGCCAAAGGCAGGCGCAGGCAAATAGCGGAAGAACTCGATGAACGGCTCCTGAAGACGCGAGAAAAACCGATATGTTCCGCATAGAATCCCCAAGGGCACACCGATGATCGAAGAGATAAGAAATCCAAAGAAGATCGTCCGGATGCTGTGAGCCAGGCTCTCATGAAGCCAGGGCTCATTGGGGAGCCGCGGAGGCGTGGTAAAAGCCGTGTAGAACGCCCGAATCACCTCGTGGGGAGCCGGCAAATAGACCGGATTCACACGATATCCCCGCGGCGGATCGCCTTCGTCCGCGGTCGCTTTTTCCAACTGCCTTGCGAACTCCGCGTTCGGAACTTCCATTCCCTCCACGAAATATTCCACGCTTCCGGGATCGGTAATGCGGGTAAGAGGATGCCAAAGGAAGGGCGAGTAGCTTACGGCGCACCACGCAACCAGCGGCAAGACGAACGAACAGATTGTGAGAACCAGCCGGAGCCGCTCCGGCAATTCTTCTTTTAGTCCCAACCAGTCGCGGCGCGCCATTCCTGGTCTCTTTCGCGTTTGTTGGCCTACAGACCTTCCACGATGCTTGGCGCCAGATAACTCGCCGGCTTCTGCGATTCCTTGTATACTTTGTTATCCAGATTGAACTGATTGCCGATCACCATCGACCCGTAGATCGAGTCCAGGCCGTCGCCCTTCTTGAAAGCCGCCTTCGCCTCCGCAAGCGTGAGAAAATGGGTCCCGGGAACGTTGTCAGCATATTCTTGCGGATCCGCCCCCGCTTTCGCGGCCATGATCTTAAGGGCCTCGTCGCGGGTAGCCGGATCGCTTATGTAGTCAACACACTTGTAGAATATGCGAACGACTTTCGCCCAATCTTCCTTGTGCTGGGCGAAGCTCACAGGATTCACCGCGAGAACATCATAGATCAGGCCCTTCGCGTCAGCGCTGGTGAACAGCTTTTTCGATCCAGGAACCTGCTTGAGCACCTGGCTTGAAACCGGATACCAGGCCCCTACGGCCGCCAACGTGCCTGACGCGAGAGTCTGCGGCGTCTCATTGGTTGCGGTATTGACGATCTCGACATCCGATTGCGTCATGCCGTTCTGCTTCAATGCTTCGAGCAAGAGAAGGTGTTCGACCAACGATGCTTCTATGCCGACCTTTTGGCCCTTGAGGTCCTTGATGGATTCGATTCCCTGCTTGCCGATAATCATGTCGCTTCCGTCGCTGTAATCCAGAATCGCAATGATTTTGCTCTTGGCGCCGTTCGCCCCGTTGACAAGGGCGTCGGTTGCCACAGCCGTCACCGCATCCACCTTGCCGGCGGCGAAAGCATCCAGCGAGGGCAGGTAGTCAAACCAAATCAGATCGACGTCCACACCGGCTTCCTTGAACCAACCCTTTTGCTTCGCCACCTCGAAGATGGTGAATCCCGGCCAGTCGCTGTAGCCAATTTTCAAGGGTTCCGCCTGAGCAGAGAGAGCCAGGAACGAGGCAAGCAAGGCTGCCTGCAAGTTAAGGAGGAGTTTCGTCAGTGGTTTCATAAGCATGCTCGCAGTACTACGATTGTCCGACTCGGTAGTACGAAGACGAAGCAAGTGCCATGCCATGCCTGCCCATCGCAGGAGATGCGAACCGTGAAGCGAATCGCGAGCGCCTTGCCGTGCGCAAATCGGGAACATTCGGACGGGCAACTGCGTGATTTCAGACATCCCACGAAAAGGACCTGACGGCCCAACGCGCAGATTCTATCAATTCTAACGCGATCAGCCCAGCATTTCTGCCCAGCGTGAGAACACCGTGGATGCCGTTTCTCGCAAGACCGGCAGGAACTCCTGCCCTTGTTGCCAGATCGAGTCCGCATCGATGCCAGCCTCGACGAGATGGCCATACGCTCTTGCCACCGCCTCCTCGAACAACCCGGGGGTCATCTCCAGGTGGAACTGCAGTCCATACAGCGCGTGGCCATACCGGAAAAGCTGATTTTGGGTGAGAGCGGACCACGCCAATCGCATTCCGCCAGGCGGAAGGTCGAAGACGTCGCCGTGCCAATGAGTGGCCACAAATCTCGCGGGAATTCCCCGCCAAAGGGGATCGTACTGCGAGATCGGATCCAGCGTCACCTCGAAAAAGCCAACCTCACGCTGGCCCGGCTGAACCCTGGCTCCCAAGGCTGAAGCCATTAACTGCGCGCCCAAGCACAATCCGAGAACCGGTTTGCCGTGAGAGGCCGCCTGGCGCACCAAGGCACATTCGCTGGAAAGATAGGGATACTTTTCCATTTCGTACGCCCCCTGCGGGCCACCTCCCAGGACCAGACCGCCGAAGTCTTCGAGGACCTCGGGCACCGGTTGACCTAGATCAGATCGGATGACCCTCATCGGAATGCCCATCCCGTCGAGGGTTTCACCGAGCAAGCCCGGCCTGTCCACATCGCTGTGCTGGATGAACACAACCGTTCTCTTTCTCATAAAGATTACCGCATGGTCCCCAGCCGCCCTTGTGCGCATCGCCGTGACCAACACGGCGCGCCACACCAGACGAAGCATCTGCCCTCGAATTCAATCCCAGGCCGAAGGCTTCGTGCTAAAGTCATATTGGCGAGTGTGACTGGACCCAGCAATTCGTGCAATAGGAAGGTCTTCCTATGACCGCTCCATGGTCGCGAAGCGATGGCGCTGGAGGGCCATGGCTGCCGCGCACCGGTTCTCGACGCCAAGTTTGCGGTAAATCTTGTCCAGATGGTTCTTCACGGTGTGGGCGCTGATCCCAAGAAGGATTGCAATCTCATCGTTCGATTTGCCCTGACCAACCCAGTCCACCACTTCGTGCTCACGCGGGCTGAGATCGACCTCAGCCCAGTCATCTTCGACTTGTTCATCGACCAGCAACAGAACGCACCCGGTCTGCGGATGGCGCGTGAATCGCACCACAAGCTTGCGGGCGCCGTTGCCGAAGGTCCATTCGCGCCTCAATTTGGGGCTGTTGGAAAAAAAGCGCCTCCGCAGCTCCTGAGTCACCAAATCGTTAAGCGGCTCGGGAAGCCGGCGCTCAGGGACCGCCCTGCCGCCCACATAATGATAAATCAATCGTCGCGTCGCGCGACTCCAATAGCGCACTTGCCTGTCGTCGCCGAGCAGAACATGCCCGCGACCCAGCGCCTCCTCGATAGATTCAAAGGGCCCCGGCTCGTCGATGGCCTCGAGCAGCCAGTCCATGTGCATATCAAAGCCCACGACCCCGACGCATCTCCCGGCATGGAAGATCGGAGCAGCCGTGCTGCTGATGAAAAGATTCTTTCCGGCGACGCGATATTCGTAGGGGTCGATCACGACCTCCGCCTTTCGCCGTGTCGGGGCCACATACCAATCGGCGTCCGGCTTGTCATAGTCGATATTGGCCTCCAGCTGAATAGAGCCTCCATGGCGATGCCAGAAAGGCACGAAGCGGCCGCTCTGATCATGCCCCGGCGCACCGGCAAATATCGTATCCAAACCATCCAAGGCGTCCGGCTCCCAAACAGTCCAAACACCAAGCAGGCGCGGGTTCGCCTCCAGGACTCTCCGCAGGATCTCGTTGAGCAATCCGCGGTCGGTGAGACCTAAACTTTTCAAAGAGGAAAAGACCGTCGCCAGTTGACTGGCCCGGGTCACTGCCTCCGCCCGTTCCCAAGTCATACCCGGACTGGTAAAGCAACTTTCATACCGCTTTTCTATGCCAGTGGCCAACGGTCCTGAGTGATTGACCTGACCGCCCTTCACACTTAGCTTGGCCGACCTTGGACTGCCCTCGCGCGTTGTGAGCGGGCACGGGCGCTCGAGAAAGACGATGGCCAAAGTAACTCTCAAAAACGTTTACAAGATCTATCCCGGGGAAAGGGGCAAGGAAGTGACTGCTGTCGAGAACTTTAGTCTTGAGGTCGACAACCGTGAGTTCGTCGTTTTCGTCGGTCCGTCGGGGTGTGGAAAATCGACAACCTTGAGAATGATCGCCGGCCTGGAGGAAATCTCGAAGGGCGATATCCTGATTGGCGACAAGCGGGTCAACGATTATCCGCCGAAGGACCGCGATATTGCGATGGTATTCCAAAACTACGCGCTCTATCCGCATATGAGCGTCTACGACAATATGGCGTTCGGTTTGGAACTACGGAAATACCCCAGGGCGGAGATCAAGAGGCGGGTAACCGAGGCGGCGAGCATCCTGGGAATCGAGCAATTCCTCGATCGCAGGCCAAAGGCCCTTTCCGGTGGCCAACGCCAACGCGTGGCGGTTGGCCGGGCCATCGTGCGCCAACCGGAGGTTTTTCTCTTCGACGAGCCGCTCTCCAATCTGGACGCCAAGATGCGAGTTCAGATGCGCACGGAGATCACTAAGCTCCACCAGCGCCTCCAGGCAACGATGATCTACGTGACGCACGATCAAATCGAAGCCATGACCATGGGGACGCGGATCGTCGTGATGAAGGACGGCGTAACTCAGCAAGTGGATAGTCCATTGGCGATCTATCGTGAGCCGAAAAACCTTTTCGTCGCCGGCTTTCTGGGGACTCCCCCAATGAACCTCGTCAACGGCACGTTGCTCCTGCGTGACGGCGCCGTCGCTTTTAAGGAAGCGCGAGGCGGCGCGATCGAGGTCGAACTCGGTGACCGAAGAGATGCCGCGGGTTATGCCGGCAAAGAAGTCGTCCTGGGCTTCCGGCCGGAGAACTGCGACCTGTTTTCGTCCGGGCAAACCTCATCCAATAACTGTTTCCAGGCCGTGGTGGATTTCGTCGAACCGATGGGCCCCGAAACCTACTTCCACCTGCAGACGGGCGCACATGCCATTATCAGCCGCAGCCCCGCCGGTGCCCAACAGTCCGACGCGGGCCATTCGTTCAAGTTCCAGATCAATGCCGAAGCCGCGCATCTCTTCGACCCGGTGACCACGCTGCGAATCGTATGACTTCCGAGGAACCCCGGAAGCCGCGCCTTGTCGCGTGGATGAAATCTCCGTAATGATGTTTGATTCGCTATGAGCACCCCCGATCTCGACGTCCGCCAGGTGGCCAAACTGGCCCGCATTGCTTTGGCCGATGATGAGGTGGCAACGTTTCAAGGGCAGCTTGGCCGCGTTCTCGAGCATATCGAGCACCTCAAGAAGCTTGACGTCTCGGGAGTGGAGCCCACCGCGCACACTTATCCGATTTTTAATGTGACCCGCGCGGACGCGCCGCGCGCCAGTATGTCCCGTGAAGACTTCCTCCGCCTCGCGCCTCGCGTCGCCAACAGCCTCGTTGTGGTGCCGAAAGTCGTTGAATGAACGGACGGTGAAGCCTGTCTGAACTTTTTCGATGGATCTGACGCGCCTCAGTGTCTCCGATTTGCAGGAGGGGTTCCGCTCCCAAGCCTATCGCCCGGTTGATGTCCTGCGAGCGATCGAAGCCCGCATCCAACTCGTTGAACCGAAGGTTCAGGCATTTCTTTCGCGCGATTTCGAGGCCGCCTTGCGCCGGGCCGAAACGGCTGATGTTTCGCTGCCACTCGGTGGAATTCCTGTTGGCATTAAGGATGTCATCAACGTGAAGGGCGATCCATGTACCTGCGCTTCGAAGATCCTGAAGGGTTACACGGCGCCCTATGACGCAACGGTGATTGCGAGGCTCAGGACAGCCGGCGCCATCCCTTTCGGCAGATTGAACATGGACGAATTCGCCATGGGTTCGTCAACCGAGAACTCCGCTTTTCAGACCACACGAAATCCTTGGGACACCACACGGATCCCGGGCGGATCGAGCGGGGGATCGGCGGCCGCCGTCGCCGCTGGCGAAGTTCCCGTCGCGCTCGGTTCGGATACCGGAGGCTCGATCCGACAGCCGGCGGCGCTCTGCGGCTGCATCGGGTTGAAGCCGAGCTATGGGCGCGTTTCTCGATATGGCCTGGTTGCTTTCGCATCCTCACTTGATCAGATCGGCCCGTTCGCACGCTCAACTCGCGACTGCGCGCTCCTTTTGAACGTCATCGCGGGGCGCGACCCGATGGACTCGACATCCCTCGATGAACCTGCGGAGGATTTCACCGCGGAGCTCGGCCGCGACCTCAAGGGCGTTCGGTTGGGCATTCCCAAGGAATACTTCGTCGATGGCATGGATGCCCGCGTGAAGTCCACGATCGAAGCCGCCATCCAGAAGTGCGCGGAGCACGGCGCTGAACTCGTGGAACTGTCATTGCCGCATACCGAGTACGCCGTATCCGTCTATTATATCATCGCGACCGCCGAAGCCTCAGCCAACCTCGCCCGCTTCGACGGCGTCCGCTACGGGCGCCGCGCCAGCCAACCAAAGGATCCCTTGGACCTCTATCTTCGCACACGCGAGGAGGGATTCGGCAGCGAGGTGAAGCGCCGCATCATTCTCGGCACCTATGTGCTCTCCAGCGGCTATTACGACGCCTATTATCTTCGCGCGCAGAAGGTTCGCACTCTCATCCGCCGGGACTTTGCGGCGGCTTTTGAGAAGGTGGACGCCATCGTTTGCCCGACGTCGCCCGATGCCGCCTTTCCTATCGGCGAGCGCACCAGCGATCCCTTGAAGATGTACCTCGCTGACATTTTCACCATCGCTGCCAATCTCGCGGGAATTTGCGGAATCAGCGTGCCATGCGGATTCGTGCGCGAGGGCGACATCCGGCTTCCCGTCGGCCTCCAGTTTCTGGGAAAGTCGCTGGCCGAAACCCGCCTCCTCGGTATCGCGGACGCCTATGAACGCGCCTCGGGCTGGGGCAACGAAATACCTCCCCTTTGAAAATTCGCTTGAACAACAACCGCTCCGACAGGCTGGACATCTTGGCGCTCTCGCCTAACTTAACCCTTCCGAATGAGCCTTCTCTTCTTTAAGCGTGCCCTCGCCAACCCGTTGCGTGTTGGATATGTCGTCCCCAGTTCGCCATTTCTCACCCGGCAGACCGCACGGCGCATTGATTTCTCCAAGCCACGAGTCGTTGTCGAACTCGGCCCGGGAGAGGGTTGCCATACCAGGCAGATCGTCAAACGAATGAACAGCGATTCCACGCTCATCCTCTTCGAACTCGACGAGGAATTCGTCATGCATCTGCGCAAGCAGTTCTTTGGCGACCCCCGTGTGACAATTCTTCACGCTGATGCTTTGCATCTGCTCGAAACGCTCCAAAAGATGGGGCATTCCCACTGCGACTACATTGTCTCGGGTTTGCCGTTTTTCGTCATCGAGCCAAAGACCAAGGACCAGCTTTTGCGGAGCATCGCGATGGCCATGGACGACAAGAGCCGCTTCATTACCTACCAGATCACCACGCAACTTTGCGACCAAAACCATCTCTTCGAGCTGGCCGCCAAGGAATACTGCCCGCTGAACTTTCCGCCAATAAACGTGCTCGAATTTCGGAAGGCTGCCGCTGCCGCGTAGATCGCGATTTGTCCCTCCCGGGCGCCGCCTTTCACGAGTAGCCTCTTGCCACCTCCTCGGACAGGATTGCGATCCCCTCGCGAACGGAGGTTTCGTCCATGGCGAAGCTGAGGCGAATGCACTCATGCCCGTGCCGCCAGTCTTCCGCAGCCCCCACGCCGAAATAATGCCCGGGAACGACGAGCACATCGCGCTCCTTTAGCCTGGCATAGAGCGACTCCGCCGAGATCTTCATCCCTCGGAACCAGAGCCACAAGAACAGGGCGCCCTCGCTCACGTGCACATGGTAGTCGAGGCCATCGTCGAAAAACTCGGCAATCCACTCCTGCGCCAGTTGGGATTTTCTCTGATAGAAGGGCCGCACCACCTCTCGCGCAAGCCGAAGAATCTCGCCGGACTTCACGAGCGGCAGCACCATGGTCTGCCCGATGGAGCAGTTTGCGAGACCGACGATCGCCGTCATGGAAGCGACCGCCCGGACGATCTCCGGACGCGCCACCACGATGCCAGTGCGCGTGTTCGGCAGCCCAAGCTTGGACAGGCTCAACGTAAGAATAATGTTCTCGTCCCAAATCGGGTCAGCGTCGCGAAACAAGATGCCGGGAAACGGAACGCCGTAGGCGTTGTCAATAATCAGCGGCACTCCCGCCGTTCGGGCTAGCGCCGCCAACCGGTGCACCTCTTCGTTCGTGAGCACGTTGCCTGAGGGATTGGTGGGGCGCGAGACGCAAAGCGCCGCCACGTCGCTTAAAATGGCGAGGCGGTCGAAATCGACGTGGTATTTGAACTGGTGCCCGGGCAGAAACTCAATTCGCGGCTCGACAGAACGGAAAAGCCCGGCAGCCAGACCCTGGTTCATGTAGCCGATATATTCCGGGACGAGAGGAAGGAGTATTGTTTTGCGACGACCCCCGCCGAACTCACCCGCCAACAGATTAAAGAGAAAAAAGAACGCTGTCTGGCCGCCCGCAGTAATGGCAATATTCTCCGGTCCGACATTCCACCCGAACTCTCGCCGAAGCAGATCTGAGAGAGCCGCGATGAATCGCGCGTTGCCGATGGGAGGATCGTAGTTCGTCATCATCCGGTCAAACATCGGAGGATCCGCAAGAATCGCCGCCATGCGATCGCGCCAGATCGCCTGCATCTCCGGAATGTGCGCCGGGTTCCCGCCGCCAAGCATTCGCACCGGCCCGTGAGCTCCAGCCATGGCCCGCCCAAGATCGTCCATCAATTCCTCGATCCCGCTGCCACTGGCTATCCGCTCGCCGAAAAGAGATTTTTCAAACACGCCAGAAATGTACTTTCAGGGGACACAGAGCGCACGGAGTCAATTCTCCCTTCGTTTTCTTTGTGTCCTGAGTGCTCTGTGGTTAATTATCCCCGTCACCAAGTCAAGATTCATGCCATTCTCAGCCGAAATCACCAGCCTGCTCCGTGATAAGTCTCCGCTCCTGCGGCGATTCGAAGCGTTGCTCGCTCCCTGCTCGGAGCTGAGTCTGGAGTCCATGGCCCGCGAATCAGCAGCAATCACCCGGCGCTACTTTGGGCGCACAATGCGCCTCTTCGCTCCCCTCTATCTCTCCAACGAGTGCATCAACTCCTGCGCCTACTGCGGATTTTCGCGCGAGAACGCCATTCTGCGAGTGACGCTCGAGATGGAAGAGATTGCGCGTGAAGTCGCGCACCTCGGCAGCCTGGGCTTTCGCAACATCCTCCTCGTGGCCGGTGAACATCCCAAATTTGTTTCCGGCGATTATTTGAAACGCTGTATCCGGAGGATGTCGGCGACGGTTCCGGGTATCAGCCTTGAACTCGCCCCGATGGAGGTTGCGGAGTATGTCCCTCTCGTCAATGCCGGGGCGGAGGGACTGGTCGTGTACCAGGAGACCTATCATCGCCCCACCTACGCCAGGATGCATCTCGCAGGACCAAAGAAGAACTACGATTGGCGACTCGATTGCCCGGAACGCGCTTACGAGGCGGGCTTCCGTCGCATCGGAATCGGCGCTCTCTACGGCTTGTGGCATTGGCGGGAGGAGGCCATGGCCCTTGCCGCTCACCTCGAACATCTCCTGCGCGCATGCTGGAAGGCGCAGATCACCGTGAGCCTTCCGCGGCTGCGCCCAGCCGCCGGCGACTTCCATCCTATG